>CALGAM010000068.1 GCA_937951935.1 uncultured Micromonospora sp.
CGGCGAAGAAGGCCGCGGCGAAGAAGGCCGCGGCGGGGTAGGCCGCGGCGAGGGCGTCCGGGTGGTGACCCGCGCCTGACGGGGTGGTCACCGGCCTCGGCGGTGGGACGGTCGTGACGGTCACCCACGCCCGACGGCCGGGTGCGGCTCCGTCCCGAGCCGGGCTCACCTTCGGTGCGGTCACCCCTGCCCGGCCGAGGGTTGTCCGGACCGGTCCGGCCGCGGGCGGCGGAAACCGTACGTGACGTACCTGCGGCGGAACCCGAGGGACGTGTAGAGCCGCCGGGCGGGCTCGTTCTCCGCGTTGTGGTTGACGCTGACCGTGGTGAGACCGAGCGCGCGCATCCGGTGCATCGCCGCCAGCATCACCGCCCGGGCGAGCCCGCGTCGCTGGAACTCCCGGTGCGTGCCGACCGGCTCGAAGTGGCCGAACCGGTTGTGCTCGTCGATCCAGTAGACGGTGAAGGCGGCGATCCGGCCGTCGGGGGCCTCGACGACGATCTCCCGGTCCGGGTGGTACCCGGGCTTGGTCATCACCGCCGACCGGTACTCCTCGCCCGTCCAGTCGGTGTCGAAGGAGTGGTTGCGCACCTCGGCGAGCTGGTCGGCGTCGGAGAGTCGGGCGCTGCGCAGCGTGAACCCGTCGGGTACCACCGGCTCGGGGAGCGGACCGGTCAGGTCGCGCTCGGTCACGTCGTCCCAGGTGCGGAAGTGGGTGAAGCCGAGTTCGGTGAGGAGGCGGATCCGGGTGGTGTCGCGGTCGAAGACGTCGGTGAGGACGAACCTCTCGTCGGCGGCGAGGTACCGGGCGGTCGTCTCGTACGCGTGCCGCAGCATCGCGGACTCGGCGGCGGTGCCCCGCAGCGCGGGAGCGGTGAGGACGTCGAACGCGGCACCGAAGCGCAGGCAGATGGCCAGCCCGACGATCTCGCCACCGGTCTCCCAGAGGTGGACGAGGTCGCCGACGGGGTGCCGCCCGCGCAGGTTCTCGTAGATCCGGTGCGGCAGCTCGCCCACGTGGTCGTACCCGCAGCGGCCGGCCTCGGCGATCCAGCCGGCGACGGTCGCGGTGAGCCGGGGCAGGTCGGAGTCGGTGTAGGGGCGCGGGGGTGGCAGGCCGGGGGCCGGGTTGTTCGGGGTCACGCGGTGGCAGCGTAGTGACCGGTGAGCAGGCGGTGCAGGGAATTTCGGCGCCCGCGCCGGCAGGCCGGGTCGGGGCGCCGGGCCGGACCCGACCGCCGTGCCGGGCCGCCGGTCGCGTCCGCGCGTCGGCACACGGTGGTCAGGGGCCGAGGACCCGCTCGGTGTAGGCGTTGGCGAAGATCCGGTCCGGGTCGAGCCGGTCCCGCACGGCCAGGAAGTCCGCGAACCGGGGATACGCCGGTGCGAGCGACTCCGCGTCGCGGTAGTGCCGCTTGCCCCAGTGTGGCCGGCCGCCCAGCGCCGTCGCCACCTGCTCGAAGGCCCGGAAGTACGGCTCGCTCGGGGCCCCGACGTACTGGTGGATGGCGACGTACGCCGACTCGCGCCCGTAGCCGTGCGACAGCCAGATGTCGTCCGGGGCGGTGAACCGGACCTCGACCGGGAAGAGCACCCGGAACGGCAGGCCGTCGATCACCCGGCGCAGCCCGGCCAGCGCCTCCGGCAGGGCGGACCGGGGCAGGGCGTACTCCATCTCCTCGAACCGGACGCGGCGTGGGGTGCAGAAGACCCGGTCGGAGCGGGCGGTGTAGGTGCGGGCGGTCAGGGCCCGGGCGGAGACGGCCTGGATGGCCGGGACCAGCGCGGGGGCGACCCGGCCGAGCCGACAGGCGCCGCCGAAGACCGAGTTGGCGAGGAACTCGTCGTCCAGCCATCCCCGGAACCGGGACAGCGGCCGGTCGTCGACCGGCACCCGATTGTTGATCTTCACCTGCACCCGGTCGGTGTACGGGAACCAGTAGAACTCGAAGTGGTCGTTCTCGTCGACCAGCGTGGACAGGTCGGCGAGGGTGGCGGCGAGTGGGGCGGGCCGTTCCTCGGCCCGCAGGACGAAGGCGTCGACGCAGCGCAGCGTGACCTCGACGATGACCCCGAGCGCCCCGAGCCCGACCCGGGCGGCGGCGAAGACCTCGGGCTCGACCTCCGCCGAACAGGTCAGCACCTCGCCGGTTCCGGTCACCAGGGTCAGCCCGGTGACGAAGGTGGCCAGGCAGCCGTGGCGGGCACCGGTGCCGTGGGTGCCGGTGGAGATCGCCCCGGCCACCGTCTGCGCGTCGATGTCGCCGAGGTTGGCCAGCGCCAGCCCGTGCGTGGCCAGAAGGTCGTTGAGGGCGCGCAGCGACATCCCGGCGGGGACCGTCACCAGCCGCCGGGCGGTGTCGACCCGGACGGGTCCGGCGAGCGCGGCCAGGTCGAGCCACTGGTCGTCGGCGCGGGCGATCGCGGTGAAGGAGTGGCCGCTGCCGACCGGTTTGAGGCGTCGTCCGGCCGACCGGGTGGCCCGGACCGCGTCGACGACCTCCTCGACGGTGGACGGTCGCAGTGCGACACCGCTGGTGCGCTGGTTGCCCGTCCAGTTCGTCCAGCAGGCCGGGGCGGGGGCATCGTGAGGGGCGGTGGGACCCGGCATCTGACCTCCCCGGTCTGGCGCCACGACGCCAGAGACAAACGTGAATCACCCTCGCGTTGATACGAGTAACGCAAAGTAAACCAGGATCGTCACGGCGAGTAAATACCACATTTCGGTTGGCTCGTTAGTCCCGGTAGCGTTTCGAATTCCGCGACGCCTAGCAACCTTCATCCCGTCGAAAGGGAGTGGCGACGAGTGTCCACGTCAACCGCCACATCCGGTCCACTGCGCCGGGTACCCGTGCAGGGCCGTAGCGTCGCTCGGGTCCAGCGCATGCTCGATGCCTGTGCGGAGATCGTCGACGAGGTCGGCTACGAAGGGCTGACCACCACCCTGCTCGCCGAACGCGCCGGTGTGGCCATCGGGTCGGTCTACCAGTTCTTCCCGGACAAGCGTGCGATCGTGCAGGCGCTGACCCTGCGGAACATGGAGGCGTATCTGGCGCGCCTGGCCGAGCGCTTCTCCCGCGGCGACCTGACCCACTGGTGGGACGGCGTCGACGCCGCGATCGACGAGTACATCACCATGCACCGGGAGGTCCCCGGGTTCCGTACCCTGCACTTCGGCGACGTGGTCGACGTCCACCTGCTCGACGAGAACCGCGACAACAACGGTGTCATCGCCGAGCAGCTCGCGCGGGTGCTCGTCGAGCAGTTCGGCACCCCGGACACCCCCCGGCTGCGCTTCGCGTTGGAGATCGCGGTGGAGGCGGCCGACGCGTTGATCAAGCTCGCGTTCCGGCGCAAGCCCGAGGGCGACGAGGCGGTACTGGCCGAGGCGACCGCGCTGATCCGCGAGTACCTGCACCGGCACGTCGACGCCGCCACGTCCGGCGCCTGAGCCACCGGCGTTCAGAGGAAGGCGCGTCCCTCGCCGCGGTACGTCGGCACGGTGTCCACCACCCGGTCGCCCTCGACCAGGTGGATCTGCGCGACGTGCTCGGCCAGCTCGCCGGCCTTGGCGTGCCGGAACCAGACGCGTTCGCCCAGCCGCAGCGTGTCGGCGACCGTCCCGACCACCGGGGTCTGCACCTCACCGGCTCCCTCGGTGCGGGTCAGTCGCAGCCCGGGTGGCAGCCACGGCAGGGGCAACCGACTGCGGTCGGCCGTCCCGGAGGCGAGCCAGCCCCCACCGAGCAGGGTCGCCACCCCGTCGCCGGGTCGGCGGACCACCGGCAGCGCGAAGAAGGCGGCCGGGGTGGGGCGCCAGGCGCGGTAGGCGTCGAAGAGCGTGGGTCCGTACAGACCCGACCCGGCGGTGAGCTCGGTCACCGCCGGGTCCGCCGCGGTCAGGGCGACGCTGCCGGTGCCACCGCCGTTGACGAACTCCAGGTCGGCGTGCTCGCGTACCGCGGCCACCGCCGCCGCCCGGCGGCGCAGCAGTTCCCGGTACGACCGGCGTTGCAGCAGCCGGATCGTGGCCGCGCGTACCGCCCGTCCGGGTGGGGCGTCGCCGATCCCGGCGATCTGCGCCTCGTACGACATCAGGCCGACCAGGCGGAAGCCCGGCCGCTCGGCGATCGTGGCGGCCAGCACGCCGGCGGCGGCGGCGGAGTGGACCGGCGAACGGCGGGTCCCGATGTGGATCCGCGGGCCGAGACGGCCGGGTAGGGGACGCCAGGACGCGTCGAGATCGAGACAGACACGCAGTTCCGCCCGGCGGTTCGGCGGGGTGACCGCGTCGATCAGGTCGAGGTGGGCGGTGCTGTCGACCATCAGACAGATCGCGGTGGCCAGGTCGGCGTCGGCGGCCAGCTCCGCCAGCGCCGCCCGGTCGGCGGTGGGGTACCCCAGCAGCACGTCGTCGGTCACACCGTCGCGGACCAGCCAGATCGCCTCCGCCAGGGTGTACGCCATGACGCCGCGCCAGCCGGGGTGGCGGAGAGCCCGGCGCAGCAGCGACCGGCACCGCAGGGACTTGCTGGCGACCCGGATCGGCTTGCCCGCCGCCTGCCGGGCGAGCGCGGCGGCGTTGGCGTCGAACGCGTCGAGGTCGACCACGGCGAAGGGCGCCTCCAGGTGGGTGGTCGCCCGGTCGAGACGTCGGCGCAGTCTGTCACGTTCGGTGGCCATTCGAGCACCGTAGCCCGTCCACCGGCTTATGCGAAACTCTCTCGCATAATTCGGGCCGCCGTGACCCTCCCGTGGCCGTGCCCGGGCGGATCGGCGCGGAACGTTCCGACGACGGGCCCGGGAAACGTCCGCGTCGGCGCCGATCGGCGCCACGACTAGAGTGTCCTGCGGGGGAGCCCAGGTCCTGCGGGGAGCCCAGCGCTGGGCCGGCATGCGGAGGGGACGGCCATCGACACGAACAGCAGTGGCGCGGGACGCGACGTCGAGGCAGGCCCCGGTCCGTCCGCGTCGTCCGGAACACCCGCCCCGGCCGGGCCGTCCGGCACGCCCGCACCGCCCGGAAGGAACGCACAGCCTCCGCCACACCCGGTCAACCCGACCGGCTACCAGGCGCTCCGGTCGGTCCTGCGGATCCGGCCGTTCCGCCGGCTGTGGCTGGTGCTCGGCGCGGCGTCGTTCAGCGACTGGCTCGGTCTGCTCGCCACCTCCCTCTTCGCCGCCGCACAGGTCACCGGTGACACCGCCAAGGGCCTCGCCTTCGGCGGGGTGATCGCGGTCCGGCTGCTGCCGGCACTGGTGCTCGGACCGGTCGCCGGAGTACTGGCCGACCGCTTCGACCGGCGCTACACCATGGTCATCTGCGACCTGTTGCGGTTCGCGCTCTTCGCCTCGATCCCGCTGGCCGCCCTGCTGGACATCGGCGGCGGCCTGGTGGTCGGCTGGGCGGCGGTCGCCACCTTCCTCATCGAGGCGATCACCCTGATCTGGATCCCGGCCAAGGAGGCCGCGGTCCCCAACCTCATCCCGCGCAGCCGGCTTGAGACCGCCAACCAGCTCACGTTGATCACCACCTACGGGCTCACCCCCGTGATGGCCGCGATCGTCGCCGCGGTGCTGGACCGGAGCATCCGCTCCGCCGCCGGCGGACCCCCGCCGAGCTGGGCCGAGCCGGCCCAGCTCGCCCTCTACGTCAACTCGCTCAGCCGGCTGGCCACCGCGCTGGTGGTCTTCTTCGGGATCCGGGAGATCAGCGGCAGGGGCGGGGTGCGGGAGCGTCTCGGGCAGATCGAGCAGAGCGCACTGCGGCAGTTCATCGAGGGGTGGCGGTTCATCGGCACGACCCCGCTGGTCCGGGGCCTGGTGCTCGGCATCTTCGGCGCGTTCGCCGGCGGCGGTGTGGTGATCGGTACGGCGAACTTCTTCACCAAGTCGCTCGCCGCCGGTGAGGCGGCGTTCTCCCTGCTCTTCGGCGCGATCTTCCTGGGCCTGTCGCTCGGCATCGGGCTCGGGCCGATGATCGTGGGGGAGATGTCGCGGCGCCGCTGGTTCGGCCTGAGCATCGTGCTGGCCAGCTTCTCGGTGCTGGTGCTGGCCGGCTCGATCCACCTGTCGATGGCGATCCTCGGCGCGCTGCTGGTCGGCGCCGGAGCCGGGATGGCGTTCCTCGCCGGCACCACCCTGCTCGGCGGGGAGATCGCCGACGAGGTCCGTGGCCGGGTGTTCGCCGTGGTGCAGACCGGCACCCGCCTGGTGCTCATCCTGGCCATCTCGATGAGCAGCCTGCTGGTCGGCCTCGGCGGCTCGTGGCGGCTGCGCGTCGCCGACCTCGGCATCTCGGTCTCCTCGACCCGGCTGCTGCTGTTGGCCGCGGGGCTGGCCGGCATCGCCACCGGCATCAAGGCGTTCCGCCAGATGGACGACAAGCCGGGCGTACCGGTGCTCGCCGACATCTGGGGCTCGATCCGGGGCCGGCCCCTGGTTCCGGCCGAGCCGCATCCCACCGCCGGGCTGTTCGTGGTCTTCGAGGGTGGCGAGGGGGCGGGCAAGTCGACCCAGGTCGCCCGGCTGGCCGAGGCGCTGCGCAGCCGGCATCGGGAGGTGGTGGTGACCCGCGAGCCGGGGGCGACCCCGGTGGGGGAGCGGATCCGCCGGCTGGTGCTGGACCGGGTGGCCGGTCAGGAGGCCCTGGCACCCCGGGCGGAGGCGCTGTTGTACGCGGCCGACCGGGCCCAGCACGTCGCCACGGTGGTCCGACCGGCGCTGGCCCGGGGGGCGGTGGTGATCAGCGACCGGTACGTCGACTCCTCGCTGGCGTACCAGGGCGCCGGCCGGACCCTGCCGGTGGACGAGATCTCCTGGCTGTCGTCCTGGGCCACCGGCGGCCTCAAGCCCGATCTCGTGGTGCTGCTCGACGTCGAGCCCCGGGTCGGGCTACGTCGGGTGGCGGCCCGAGGCGGTGAGGCGGACCTGCTGGAGAGTGAGTCGATCGACTTCCACGAGCGGGTCCGGTACGCCTTCCTCGACCTCGCCTCGGCCGACCCCGGTCGGTACCTCGTGCTCGACGCCTCCCGGCCGGTCGACGAGATCGCGGCGTCGGTGGCCGCGCGGGTCACCAGCATGCTCGCCGGCTCCGAGCCACCGGACGACCCGCACCCGGACGACCCGACCGGGACGGCGCCCCGGCCCGAGCCGTCCGGGTCGTCGCCGGTGACCCGACCCGGAGCGGGGTCGTCGACGCCGCCCACCGCACCGTCGGCGGCCCGGGACCGGGGGGCCGCGGACCCGGACGGAACCCGGGGACCGACGGTGGAGGGCCGTCGCGCCGACGCCCTGGACGGACTCGAGTTCGATCGGCGGGTCTGATGGCGGACGTCTTCGCCGAGCTGGTCGGTCAGCCGGAGGCGGTCGAGATCCTGCGCCGGGCCGCCCTCGCCGCCGCCGAGACGGTTCGGGCTGCCGCGGAACGGGCCGACGCGGAACGCTCCGGTGCGAGCGGCGCCGCGGGGCGGCCTGGTCCCGCCGGCGCGGACGCGGCGGGCGGGGCCCCGGAGCCGACGTCCGCGCTCCCGGAGAGTGCGGCGGCCGGTGGCGGACCACCGGGTGCGGCGAGCGCCATGACCCACGCCTGGATCTTCACCGGGCCGCCGGGGTCGGGGCGGGAGGCCGCGGCCCGGGCCTTCGCGGCGGCGCTGCAGTGTCTGCGCGGCACCGGGTGCGGGGAGTGCGCCGGCTGCCACACCACCCTCGCCGGCACCCACGCCGACGTACGGTTCGTGGTCCCCGAAGGGCTGTCGATCGGCGTCTCCGAGATACGGGCGCTGGTGCTCAGCGCCGCGAGCACCCCGAGCGGTGGCCGGTGGCAGGTACTGGTGATCTCCGACGCGGACCGGCTCACCGAGGCGGCCGGCAACGCCCTGCTCAAGGCGATCGAGGAGCCGCCGCCGCGTACCGTCTTCCTGCTGTGCACCCCCTCGACGCACCCGGACGACATCTCGGTGACCATCCGGTCACGATGCCGGGTGGTGCCGTTGGTGCAACCGTCGCCGGAGGCGGTGGCGGCCGTACTCCGGGACCGGGACGGCGTGGCACCGGACGTGGCGGCCTGGGCGGCGGCGGCTTCCCAGGGGGACGTCGAGCGGGCCCGCCTGCTGGCCCGGGATCCGGAGGCCCGCAGACGGCGGGAGGCGGTGCTGGCGTTGCCGCGCCGGCTGAACGGCGTCGGGGCCTGCTTCGACGCCGCCTCGGTGTTGATCGAGGCGGCCGAGGCCGAGGCGACGGCGGCGGTCGCGGAGACGGACGCGGCCGAGCGGGCGGCGTTGGAAACCGCGCTGGGAGCCGGCGGCACCGGGCGCGGGACGGCCGGGGCGATCCGGGGCGCCGCCGGACAACTCAAGGAACTCGAACGGCGGCAGAAGTCCCGGGCGACCCGCGCCCAGCGGGACGCGCTGGACCGGGCGTTGGTGGACCTGGCCGGCTTCTACCGGGACGTCCTGACGGTCGCGATGCGCGCCCCGGTCCCGCCGGTGCACACCGACATGGCCGAGGCGGCCGCCGCTGCCGCCGAGAGGTGGACCCCCGAGAGCGTCCTCCGTCGCCTTGAGGCCGTCCTGGACTGCCGAGAGGCGATCGAGGCCAACGTCAGGCCGCGGATCGCCGTCGAGGCGATGATGCTCGCCCTGTGGCGCGGCTGACACCGCCGGTCCTCGCCCGGTGCCGCGGTGACGTCCCCCGGCCACGCCG
>CALGAM010000069.1 GCA_937951935.1 uncultured Micromonospora sp.
CCGGGGCACGCGTCGGCTCAGCGGCGGATGCCGGCCCACTCGTGGTGCCGGCGGACGGTGGAGAGGATGAAGTCGACCACCCGGCGGGAGGTGTCCGGGACCTGGTAGTCCACGGGACAGGGCACGCCCGCGGCCCGGACCTGCGCCACCGCCACCGAGACCGCCTCGACCACCCCGGCCGGGTCCAGACCGGTCATGATGATCCCCCCGGCGTCCAGTGCCTCGGGACGCTCGATCGACTCGCGCAGGGTCACCGCGGGAAAGCCGAGGATGGCCGACTCCTCGCTGACCGTGCCGCTGTCCGACAGCGTGCAGCGGGCCCGGGTCTGCAGGTGTACGTAGTCGAACAGCCCGAACGGCTCGTGGAAGGTGATCCCGTCCAGCAGTGTCGCGTCCGCGGTGAGCGCCTCCAGCCGCTTGCGGGTGCGGGGGTGGGTGGAGACCAGCACCGGCAGCCGCCAGGTATCCCGGACCGCGCGCAGGCACTCCAGGAGGCGTCGCAACCGGTCCGGGCGGTCGACGTTCTCCTCCCGGTGCGCGCTGACCACGAAGTACCGGTCCGGCTCCAGGCCGAGCTGCGTGAGGATGGTCGATCGGGCGATGTCCGCGGCGTAGTGCTCCAGCACCTCGCGCATCGGCGAGCCGGTGTGCATGATCCGCCGCGGGTGCAGTCCCTCGGCGAGCAGGTTCCGCCGGGCGTGCTCGGTGTAGACCAGGTTGAAGTCGGCGACGTGGTCCACCAGCCGGCGGTTGGTCTCCTCGGGCACGTTGAGGTCGAAGCACCGGTTGCCGGCCTCCATGTGGTACACGGGCACCCGCATCCGGCGGGCCATCAGCGCGGCGATGCAGCTGTTGGTGTCGCCGAGCACCAGCAGCGCGTCGGGGCGCAGCTCGGTGATCGCCTCCTCGATCCCGACCAGCACACCGCCGAGGACCCGCCCCAGCGACGAGGTGTCCACCCGGAGGAACCGGTCGGGCTGCCGCAGCCGGAGTTCGGTGAAGAACACGTCGGACAGCGACCGGTCCCAGTTCTGCCCGGTGTGCACCAGTACGTGGTCCAGGGTGTGGTCGAGCCGGTCGATCACGCGGGAGAGACGGATGATCTCCGGGCGGGTCCCGACGACGGTCATCACCCGGGTCCCCGCGGCGGCGCGGGATGCTCCGGCGGCGGTCATCCCACCACCACCGGTGCCCTCTCCGTGCCCTCGACCGGCTCGGGATAGGTGTCGGGGTGGGCCGGGTCGAACAGGTCGTTGGTCCAGAAGAGGGTGACCAGCTCGTCGGTGCCGGTGTTGGTGATGTTGTGGGCCCACATCGTGGGCATGTCCACCACCACCGGCTCGTCACCGCTGACCGCGAACCGGACCACGTCGGGGTACCCGACCCGGCGCAGGCGGATCTCGGCGTTGCCACGCAGCACGACGAAGCGTTCCACCTTGGCCAGGTGGAAGTGTTCGCCGCGCACCACGCCGGGGCGGCTGGTCGAGCAGAAGGTCTGCCCGGTACCACCGTGCGCCCTGACCACCTCCACCAGGGTGCCCCGCTGGTCGCTGTGTCGGGTCAGTGGCAGCGGGTAGTGCGCCGGGAAGCAGTGCGACCGGTAGGTGTTGAAGAGCCGGACGTCGTGCCGGTGGACCAGCGGTGGGATCTCCCCGGCGCGGTAGGTCGCCGCGATGGCGCCCAGCCGCTCGGCCAGTTCCCGCACGCCGATCCGCAGCGGCGGCATCGCGCTGTCCCAGGCACCGCCCTCGGTGGCAACCCCGACGAGTCGGGCCGCGGCGTCGCCCACGTGTACGAGAGCCAGCTCGCGGTCCTGGCGCACCTGTGGGACACCGCCCTCGGCGAGCACCCGGCAGAAGGTGGCCACCACGGAGTTGTAGTGCGGGCGGCCGTGTTCCCCGTACAGGTTCGGCAGCCTCAGGTCGACGAAGTCCGCCCCCGTCTGGGCCGCGGCGGCGGCCAGCGTGTCCGCCGCCACCGCCTTGGAGTCGCCGTACGGAGTGCCGTTGCCGGCCTGCACGGAGTTGGCGAAGACGATGGTGCCCGGTCCGGACGCCCCACACCGGCGCAGCCCGTGGGCCAGCGCCGCGGCCAGCTCGACGTTTCCCGTCGCCACGTCGGCCGGATCGCCGCGGTTGACCCCGGCCAGGTGCAGCAGCCGGTCGACGCCGGCGAGTCGCGCGGCCAGCGCCGGCGGGTCGGCCAGCTCGGCGCGGGTCAGGACGACCGGCTCGGGCCAGCCGAGTGCCCGCAGCAGGACCCGGACGTGCCAGCCGAGGAAGCCGCTGGCGCCGGTCAGGGCGAGCCTCATTCGACCAGCGCGGCGTCGCGGGCCGCGAGCTCGGCGCGCACCTCGGGCAGGGTGCGCAGCAGTTCCATGATCTCCGGTACGGCCAGGCGGGGCGCGTTGGCGGAGGTGAAGTCCGTCGTGCCCGCGCCGTTCGGGTCGCCCTCGGAGACGTACAGGGCGTAGTTGAGGTTGCGGTCGTCGACCGGCACCCGGAAGAAGTCGCCGAAGTCGTCCGCCCGGCCCAGCTCCTCCCGGCTGGCCAGCGTCTCGTGCAGCTTCTCGCCGTGTCGGATCCCGATGACGTCGAGCTTGGTCGGCGCACCGAAGAGCTGGCAGAGCGCCACGGCCAGGTCCCCCACCGTGCAGGCGCTGGCCTTGCGGATGAAGATGTCGCCCGGTCGGGCGTGCCGGAAGGCGTGTTCGACCAGTTCCACCGAGTCCGCCAGCGACATGAGGAACCGGGTCATCGCGGGATTGGTGACCGTCGGCGCCCGACCCGCCTTGATCTGCTCGATGAACAGTGGGATCACCGAGCCACGGGAGTACATCACGTTGCCGTACCGGACGCTGCAGACCGTGGTCGGGCTGGTCGGGTTGTTCCTGGCGTGCGCCTGGGCCACCTTCTCCATCAGCGCCTTGGTCATGCCCATCGCGTTGACCGGGTAGACGGCCTTGTCCGTGCCGAGCATCACCACCGACCGCACGCCGTTGCGCTCGGCCGCCTCGACGACGTTGGCGCTGCCCACCACGTTCGTGCGGACCGCCTCGAGCGGGAAGAACTCACAGGACGGGACCTGCTTGAGCGCGGCGGCGTGGAAGACGTAGTCCACGTCGCGCGTCGCGCGCAGCACCGTGTCGGGGTCGCGGACGTCGCCGACGTAGTACCGGACGCGGTCGTCGCAGATCACCCGCCGCATGGCGTCCTGCTTGGCCTCGTCTCGGCTGAGCACGCGGATCTCGGCCACGTCGCGTTCGAGCATCCGCCGGACCATCGTCTGGCCGAAGGAACCGGTGCCGCCGGTGATCAGGATCCGGCGGCCGGC
>CALGAM010000070.1 GCA_937951935.1 uncultured Micromonospora sp.
ACCCAGGGGACGTCGGCCCAGCCGGCCGACGGGACGTGCCCGGTGGCGGCGGCGAGCAGTTCCAGCCCGTCGCCGGGCCGGCCGGCGGCGGCGAGCAGGTGGGCCCGGGCCACCACGGTGCCGATGAACGGGTGCTCGTCGAGGGGGAAGAGGTCGAGCGCGTCGTCGGTCCGGGCGGCGAGCTGGGCGAGTGCCTCGTGGACCTCGGGCATGGTGGGGGCGTAGGCGATGGCGCCGGCGAGGTGGTCGGCCGCGTGTTGCAGATCCCCCTCGTCGAGGGCCAACCGGGCCAGCGCGAGTTCTCCCTCGGCCGACAGCCGGGGGTCGTCCGTTCCCTCTGGCACCGACCCGCCCCTTTGCCGTGCGTGGTTTCTCCCCTGGGTTGGGGAGCCTAGGGCATGGTGACCGTCACGGGTGTCGCGTTGAGCAGAGATGCTCGGTACATTGCCCAAACAACCCGGTTCGTGCAACGCTGCTCCTGAAACGCGCGGGAACGGTGCACGAGCGCGGCGGCGGGGCCGTCGTGCCCGGCGAGCGGACGAGCGACGTCGTCCCCGCCGGATCCGGTTCGCCGCCCGCAACCACCCGGCGCGGGACGGCCCGGGGACGCCGGGCGTGGACGTCGACAGGAAGAGGAGGTCATCGTGGCGCAACCAGGTGCCGGCATGGCGGCGGACATCGCCGAGCAGCCGGAGGGGTACGCGCGGCTGCTGGAGCCCGCGTCCCTGAACGCGATCGCGCGGGTCGCGGCGGTGATCGCGCGACGCCGCCCGAGGCACGTGGTGTTCACCGCCCGGGGCACCTCGGACCACGCGGCGCTCTACGCCGCGTACCTCGGTGAGATCCGGCTCGGCCTCCCCACCGGTCTGGCCTCGCCGAGCACGATCACGGTCTTCGGCGCCCGGCCGGACCTCTCCCAGGCACTCGTCGTCGGGGTCAGCCAGAGCGGCGGATCACCGGACCTGACCGAGGTGCTCCGGGTGGCCCGCGCCTCCGGCGCGCTGACCCTGGCCGTGACCAACGCCCCCGAGTCGCCGCTGGCCGAGGCGGCGGAACTCGCCATCGACGTGGCCGCCGGTCACGAGCGCGCGGTGGCCGCCACCAAGACGTACACGGCGGAGCTGCTGGCGCTGCTCCTGCTGATCGAGGGGATCCGGGCCGGTGACGGCCGGCTGCCGGCCGAGGAGCGCGGCGCGCTGGAGGCGTTGCCGGAGCAGGCCGCCCGGCTCCTCGCCGATCCGGTACCGGCGCAACTCGCCCCCCGCTACCGGTTCGCCGACCGGATGGTCACCACCGGGCGCGGGTACGCGTACCCGACCGCCCGGGAGGCGGCGCTGAAGCTGATGGAGACCTCCTACCTGCCGGCGCTGGCGTTCTCCGGCGCTGACCTGCTGCACGGTCCGCTGGCGATGGCCGATCCGGACGTGCCGGTCCTCGCCGTCGTCGGATCCGGGCCGGGGGGTAGGGCGATGCGCGAGGTCGTCGCCAGGGTCGGCGAGCGGCGGGCGGACCTGGTGGTGGTCGGCCCCTCCGACGTTCCCGGTGCCGCCGCCCGGCTGCCGGTACCGGAGGTGGACGAGCGGTACGCGCCCCTGCTGGACATCCTGCCCCTGCAGCGCCTCGCCCACGCCCTGGCGCTGGCCCGGGGCGAGGACCCGGACTCCCCGCGCGGGCTGCACAAGGTCACCACGACGCTGTGAGCCGGATCCCGGCCGTCTCGGTGGATCCAGAATCCGGCTCACCCCCGGTACCCACCACGGCACGGGGCGTGGCACGCTTGCCCCGTGTCCACGCTGCGCGACCTCGCCGAGGAGCACACCGCCCTGCGCCCGGTCGACATCGACCACCTGCACCGGGTGGCGGGCGACTGGCAGCTCCTGTCCGACCTGTCCTTCGCCGACCTGCTGCTGTGGGTGCCGGTCAGCGGGACCGAAGCCTTCATCTGCGTCGCCCAGGTCCGCCCCACCACGGCGCCCACGGCGTACCAGGACGACCAGGTCGGCCGGATCGTCAGCGGCCCGGAGGTGGCACACCTGGCGATCGCCTACAGCCAGGGGCGGATCTGGCGGGAGGGCGATCCTGTCTGGTACGGCGACACGCCGGCCCGGCACGAGGCGATCCCGGTACGGCTGCGGTCCGGCGACGGCGGTTCCGGCGACGTCATCGCGGTGGTGGGTCGGGACACCAACCTCTCCACCGCCCGGACCCCGAGCCAGCTGGAGCTGAACTACCTCACCACCGCCGACGACCTCGCCCAGATGCTCGCCGACGGGACGTTCCCGCCGCCCCGACACCCGGGTGAGACGACCACCGCACCCCGGGTGGGCGACGGCCTGATCCGGCTCGACGCCAACGGCAAGGTCACCTACGCGAGCCCGAACGCCCAGTCGGCGTACCGACGGCTCGGTTTCTCCTCACACCTGGTCGGCGAGGACCTCGCCGCCCTGAACGGGCGGCTCGCCGCCGACCCGCTTGAGGGGACGGAGGCGGCGAACCGCGTCCTCGCCGCGCTGCGTGGCGAGGCACCACCCCGCCGGGAGATCGAGGCGCGTGGCGCGACCGTGCTCACCCGGGCGCTGCCGCTGATGCCTGCCGGCGTGCCGATCGGCGCGCTGGTGCTGGTGCGGGACGTGACCGAGGTACGCCGCCGTGACCGCGCCCTGATCACCAAGGACGCGACCATCCGGGAGATCCACCACCGGGTGAAGAACAATCTCCAGACCGTCGCGGCGCTGCTCCGGTTGCAGGCCCGCCGGATGGCCATACCGGCGGCCCGGGCCGCCCTGGAGGAATCGGTGCGTCGGGTCGCCTCGATCGCGCTGGTGCACGAGACCCTCTCGATGTCCAGCGACGAGGCGGTGGAGTTCGACGGCATCGTCGACCGGGTCGCCGCCGCGGCGGCCGAGGTGGCCGCGACCGAGGTGCAGGTCACGATGCGCCGGCAGGGCAGCTTCGGGGTGCTTCCGGCGGAGGTCGCCACGTCGTTGGTGATCGTGCTGAACGAGCTCCTGTTGAACGCGGTCGAGCACGCGTTCCCGCCGCCGGGCGAGGCCGCCGTCAGAGCGCCCGGGGACTCCGAGGCGACCGAGACCTCCGAGACGACCGGAGGCTCCGGCGCGGCCGGGGACGGGGCCGGTCGGGGCGCGGGCGGAGCGGAACCGGTGCCGGGAGGTCCTCCCGAGGTGGTCGTCTCGGCGCACCGGTCGCGCAAGCAACTGCAGGTCACCGTCGCGGACAACGGCCGCGGCCTGCCCGCGGACTTCGACGCCGACCAGGGCAGCCGGCTCGGCCTGCAGATCGTCCGGGCACTGGCCACCGGCGAGCTGCGCGGCACCATCGAGCTGCGCAACCGGGAGGGCGGCGGGACCGAGGCCCTGCTCGTCGTGCCGTTGACCCGCTAGCCCGGCGCCTCGCCGACAGGAGGGCGCGGGTGGGGCGGTGGTCGGCCGCGACGGGCGCGAGACGCGGGGGTCACGTCCGTGCCGCTAGCCCGCCGGCTGGCGCCGACTGAACAGCGCCACGGTCAGCCCCGGGACCGACCAGCGCTGGTCGAGGCGGAACCGCGTCCGCAGGGGGTCCGCCTTCGCCGCGGCCACCCGGGCCAGCGGGTCGGCGTGCTCGCCCCAGACCAGCAGCCAGACCCGGTCGACCGCGGCCAGGCACCGGGCGGGTTCGGCGCACTCGCTGGCCCAGAGGTCGGCGCGGCGTACCGCGTCCTCGTGGAGCAGGACGTCCGTCGGACGGTCGGCGCGCAGGTGGTAGGCGACCGCCACGTCGAGGAACCCCCAGCCGTCGCGCGGTGAGTACACGATCCCGTCGCCGGGCCGCTGGTGCGCGGCGATGATCCGCGCGGCGGCCGGGTAGTCCACCTCGGCGCTGCGCGGCGTCTCGTGGGTGCGCCGGACCGCCATCTGCTCGGGCACGCCGAGCAGACCGGTGGTCAGCACGATCGCCAACGCGGCGGCGGGGCGCAGCGGGGCGAGGGCGACACCGGCGAGCAGGCAGCCGTACGGCAGGACGAAGAGGAGATATCGCGGCACCCAGAGCGGGGTGAGCAGGCCGGCGCCGAAGAGGAACGCCACCGGGAGCAGCACCGTGCTGCCCAACACCACCCCCGGGCGGTGGGAGCGGGCCAGCCCGACGGCGGCCAGCCCGAGCAGCGCGCCACCGACCATGGTGGCCTGGGCGACGGTGCCCGGGAACGCGACGAGGTCGCCGATGCCGGGCCGCCCCACCCAGTCGAGCTGCCGTGCCCGCTGCCGCCGGCCGAGCGCCGCCAGCGGCGTCAGCAGCAGTGCGGCGCCCCCGACCGCGACGATCCAGCCGGCGATCCGGCTCCGGTCGTCCCGTGGTCGGGCCCGCCGGTCGAGCAGGACCGCGACGGCGTGCCCGGCGACCACGCTGACCGCCACGAGGTTGGCCAGGCCCAGCCCGGTGAGGGTCGCCCCGTAGCCGAGCCACCGCAGCCGGGTCGGCCGGTCCAGCGCCCGGACCAGCAGCAGGGTGGCCAGCACCGCGAGCAGACCCGCCAGCGCGTACGGCCGGGCCTCCTGCCCGAACCGGGAGGTGCTGGGCAGCACCGCGAAGAGCAGCCCGCCGAACAGCCCGGTCCGGGTGTCGAACAACCGGGCGCCGAGGACGGCGGTGAGCCCGGCGGTTCCGGCCATGCAGATCGTCGACGGCAGGCGCAGGGCGGTCACCGAGTCGCCGGCCACCGCGATCCAGACGTGGGTGAGCAGGTAGTACGGCGTGCTGACCGCGTCGATGGTGCCGGCCAGCCGCAGCAGGTCCCCGACCGGGCGGGAGGCGGCGCTCCAGGTCGCGAGCTCGTCGCGCCACAGCGGGGCGCCGTCGAGCCGAACGGTGGTGATCAGCAGCGTCGCCAGCGCCGGCCACAACCAGACGGCCCGGTGGAGCCGACCAGGCGTGCGTTTCTCCACCACCGCCGCCTCACCCCGCACGCGGCGCGGACCGCCGGCTACGCGGCGAAATCAGCTTTCCATCGTGTTTGCCCAGATACGAGGGATCGTAGCGTGAAGCTGGCCACAGCGGGTCCGTCAGACGGGAACGAGGCTCGCCGACTGTGGTTCGGGGCATACGGGTGTGGCAGCATGACGGTCATGACCGCCGCTGCCCGCCGTTTCGCGAGGCCGGGATTCACCTCCCGTCGCCACGTCGACTACGGCCGCGTCCGCAGCGCGGTCTGTCCGGCCCGCTGACGCTGCCCGGACCTTTCCCCGTCCCGGGCACGCGGAGCCGGCCCGCTGACGGTCAGCGTCGACATCGTCACCGGCCTGCGTGGCCGAACGCCGTCACCCGCGCGCCCACCCCCGCTTCCACGACCACTCCGCCCACCACACAAACGGAGGACGCCCGCGATGGCGGTCAGCAGCACCCCGGCTCGACCCGGCGCCACCACCGACCCGGCGGACTCTCCCGCTCGACCAGCCCGATCGGCGCGCCGCCCCCGCGGCGAGGGGCAGTGGGCGCTCGGGCACCGTGAGCCGCTCAACGCCAACGAGCGTGTCAAGAAGGACGACAACCCGCTCAACGTCCGGGCCCGCATCGAGAACATCTACGCGCGCCGGGGGTTCGCCTCGATCGACCCGGCCGACCTGCGCGGAAGGTTCCGGTGGTGGGGCCTGTACACCCAGCGCCGGCCGGGAATCGACGGCGGACGCACCGCGGTGCTGGAACCCCACGAGCTGGAAGACGAGTACTTCATGCTCCGGATCCGGATCGACGGCGGGCAGCTCACCGTCGCCCAGCTCCGGGTGATCGCGGAGATCTCCCAGACGTACGCCCGCAACACCGCCGACCTCACCGACCGGCAGAACATCCAGCTGCACTGGGTCCGGATCGAGGACGTGCCGGAGATCTGGCGCCGGCTGGAGGCGGTCGGCCTGCAGACCACCGAGGCGTGCGGCGACTGCCCCCGGGTGGTCATCGGCAGTCCGGTCTCCGGTGTCGCCGAGGCGGAGAAGCTCGACCCGACCCCGGCGATCAACGAGATCGTCCGGCGCTACATCGGTGATCCGGCGTACTCCAACCTTCCCCGCAAGTTCAAGTCCTCGATCTCCTGGCTGGCCGACCTTCCGTACGAGGTCAACGACATCGCCTTCCTCGGTGTCGAGCACCCGGAGCACGGCCCCGGCTTCGACCTCTGGGTCGGCGGCGGGCTGAGCACCAACCCGATGCTCGCGCAGCGGCTCGGCGTCTGGGTGCCGCTGGACGAGGTACCGGACGTCTGGGCCGGCGTGGTCGGGATCTTCCGTGACTACGGCTACCGGCGGCTGCGCCACCGTGCCCGGCTGAAGTTCCTGGTCGCCGACTGGGGTGTGGCGAGGTTCCGTGAGGTGCTGGAGAAGGAGTACCTCGGACGCGTTCTGCTGGACGGTCCGGCGCCGAAGCTGCCGGAGAAGCCGATCGACCACATCGGGGTGCACCGGCAGCGGGACGGCCGCAACTACGTCGGCGCGGCCCCGGTCGTCGGCCGGGTCTGTGGCACCCAACTGGCCGAGCTGGCGGACGTGGTGGCCGAGCACGGCAGTGACCGGATCCGGCTCACGCCGTACCAGAAGCTGCTGGTGCTGGACGTGCCGCCGGAGCGGACCGACTCGCTGGTCGCGGCGCTGCGCCGGATCGGTCTGGAACCGTTCCCGTCGGTCTGGCGGCGCGACACCATGGCCTGCACCGGCATCGAGTACTGCAAGCTGGCCATCGTCGAGACCAAGGCCCGGGGGCAGGAGCTGGTGGCCCGGCTGGAGGAGCGACTGGCCGGCGTCGACCTCGGCGAGGCGGGGCTGAGCATCAACATCAACGGCTGCCCGAACGCCTGCGCCCGGACCCAGGTCGCCGACATCGGTCTCAAGGGCCAGCTCGTTGTCGGCCCGGACGGTCGCCAGGTCGAGGGCTTCCAGGTACACCTCGGCGGGGGCCTCGCGCTGGCGCAGGGGCGCACCGCCGGGTTCGGCCGCAAGCTGCGCGGCCTCAAGACCACCGCCGAGGAGCTCCCCGCGTACGTCGAGCGCCTCACCCGTCGCTACCTGGCGGGTCGGGCCGACGGTGAGAGCTTCGCGAGCTGGGTGGTACGGGTCGACGAGGAGGAACTGCGGTGAGCGGGGACACCCGGGCCGCGCCGATGTACTGCCCGTACTGCGGAGAGGAGGACCTGCGGCCGAACGCGGAGTCGCACGGTGCCTGGGAGTGCCGCGCCTGCGCCCGCGTCTTCACGCTGCGGTTCACCGGTCTGCTCACCGCCGCGCTGACGACTGACGAAGGAGGGCACGGGTGAGTCCGATCCTGGCCACGAACCTCAACCTGGTGTCGCTTGGTGCCCGGAAGCCGGCCGAGCCCGGGCGGCGCAGCCCGGAGGAGCTGCGGGCGCTCGCGGAGGAGGCCAACCGCGAACTGGAGGGGGCGCCGGCCCAGGAGATCGCCCGCTGGGCGGCCCAGGAGTTCGGTGACCGCTTCTGCGTGACGAGTTCCATGGCGGACGCCGTCGTCGCCCACCTGGTCTCCCGGGTGGCCCCCGGGGTCGACGTGATCTTCCTCGACACCGGGCTGCACTTCCTTGAGACGCTGAAGGTGCGCGACACCGTGGCCCGGACCCTGCCGGTGAACGTGCGTTCCATCCGGCCCCGGCAGACCGTGGGACAGCAGGACGGCGAGTACGGTCCTCGGCTCTTCGCCCGGGCGCCGGACGAGTGCTGCGCGCTGCGCAAGGTGGAGCCGCTGGAGCGGGCGCTCGTCGACTACGACGCCTGGGCCACCGGGCTGCGCCGGGACGAGTCCCCGACCCGGGCCAACACCCCGGTGGTGGGCTTCGACGCCCGGCGCGGCAAGGTCAAGGTCAACCCGATCGCCACCTGGACCCAGGCTGACGTGGACGCCTACATCGCGCGGTGGAACGTCCCGGTCAACGAGCTGTTCCGCCAGGGCTACACCTCGATCGGCTGCTGGCCCTGCACCCGGCGTACGAAGGCCGGGGAGGACCCGCGGGCCGGCCGCTGGGCGCTGTTCGACAAGACCGAGTGCGGTCTGCACGTGTGAGCGTCGGTCCCGACCCGGTGGTGCTGGTGGCCCACGGGAGTCGTGATCCCCGGGCCGCGGCGACGACCGAAGGGCTCGCCCGAGCCGTCGCCGCGGCCCGGCCCGGGCTGCTGGTCCGGGCCAGCTATCTCGACCACGGGCCGCCCCGTCCGGCGGCCGTGCTGGCCGAGCTGGAGGCGGCGGGGCACCGTCGGGTGGTCCTGGTGCCTCTGCTGCTCACCGCGGCCTACCACGGCCGGGTCGACGTCCCCGACGCCGTCAGGGCCGCCCGGGCGGCGGGGGTGGGGATACCGGTGCGGATCACCGAGGTCCTCGGACCAACAGTGCGGGGACCCCACCCGTGCCTGCTGGCCGGGTTGCGCCGCCGACTGGTCGAGGCGGTCGGCGGGGCGGATCGGGGCGTTGCCGGTGGCTTCGACGCGGTGGTGCTGGCCGCCGCCGGCACCCGGGACGCGACGGCGCGACGGACGGTCGTCCGGGTTGCCCAGGCCCTGGGTGGTGTCCTGGGTGTGCCGGCCCGGGTCGGGTACGCCTCGGCATCGCTGCCGACCGCGGGCGCGGCGGTGGCCGAACTCCGCGCGGCGGGTGCCCGGCGGGTCGCGGTGGCCACCTATTTTCTGGCGCCCGGACAGCTCTACGACTCGGCGATGCGCTCCGCCCGGCAGGCTGGTGCGGTCGCGCTGGCCGCACCGCTGGGGGATGCCCCCGAACTTGTCGAGTTGGTGCTGGACCGGGCTGCGGCGGCGTAGCCGGGTCGGCGGTTGGTGCCGACAGGCCCGACCCTCGGACGCCCGCCGGGGCGGGCGTGATCCACTACTACTGTCACTGACAGTGACCATCACTCGGCGTAATTGTCGTTACCGAGTGCTGTCGATCGTGCGCAATATGTCGATGAATCGTTGCCGGTGCCTGGCGTTGGGTACTCGGAACGATCATTTGGGTAACGGACGGTGTGCCGTTGGAAACGGCGGCCGGGGTCGATGCGGAAATGGGGTCCGGCCCGGGTGGGTGCTCAGCAGAATGAATTCTTCTCGGTACTGCTCGTATTGGCCAAGCGGAACGCCCCGGGGATGCCATCCCCGGGGCGTCCGATGCCTGGTGCGGTCGATTGATCGATCAGGCGGAGTGAGCACGCAGGACCCGCAGGCCGCCGCGGCGCTTGACGGCGCGCCGTTCTTCCTCGCTCATTCCGCCCCAGACCCCGGCGTCCTGACCGGTCTCGAGCGCCCACTGCAGGCACTCGTCGGTCACGGAGCAACGCCGGCAGACGGCCTTGGCCTGCTCGACCTGCAGGAGCGCCGGGCCGGACGTCCCGATCGGGAAGAACAGCTCCGGGTCCTCGTCGCGGCAGGCAGCACGGTGGCGCCAGTCCATGGCGGCAACACTCCTCGTTCTGGGTGGGCGGCAGTGCTAGGTGGATCTTTTTCTATATGCATCCGCGGTGCCGAGCACGACGGTCGGGCAACCGCCGTTTCGGCAACGCGAGAGCAGGCTTTACGTTTGCGGAACCTGCGGAGGGCGAACGCCGAGGGGGCGCGTCCACGCAATGTTCCGGTAACTCAAGTTCGCTTGTGAATACTTTCACGAACTCCCGCGATGTCAAGGGTAACGCCCGGAAAAATTCAGGTTAGGTGAGACAGGTCACGGCCTGTTTGTCCGGATTCCCACCCTTGCTGGCAACCCGGTGTGCCACAGCCGCGAGTCAATATAGTACAGTCCGGCCGACATTGCTGGCATTTCCGGTACCGCCCCTCGTCGACCTTCCCGGCGCGTCTGTCGGTCTCGGTATCCCGGGGATCAGCAGATTACTCTCAGTGCGGATGCGACGGACCTAAACCGGATCTTGTTTCGCTCACCGAGGTAGTCGCCGTCCACCTGAAACGCCTGCGGGCGGTCGGACACCAGGACGAACTCGTCCAGGTCGTGCAGCCGCAGCAGGTGTCGACCGTGGGGGTCCCCCCGGCGCGACAACATCTGGGTCACCGTCCGGGCGGTGCTGGTCACCCGAAGCCGGCGGATGGCCAGGACGTCCAACCCCAGGTCGAACGAGGCGTCCGGGTTCGGGTTCACCTCGCGACGGCCGAGATAGGTCCAGGGCGCGGTGTTCTGGATGATCACCGTCGCCAGTCCTCGCTGGGGAGCCTCGCCGGGCAGCTCCAGCGTGATGGTGGGGTTGCGGCGCTCCGTGCCGAGGGCGTACTGCTGGGCGATCGCACGCAGATACAGCCCGGGCGTGGAGACCCGTCCGCGCCGGCGGGCTCGTTCCACCCGGTGGATCACGGCGGCATCCAGTCCCATGCCGGCGCAGAAGGTGAAGTACCGGTCGTCCGCGCGGCCCAGACCGATGGTGCGCACCCGATCCTGCCGCAGCGCCTCGAGGATCACGCTGGTCGCCTCCGGCCACTGTCTCGGCAGACCCAACGCGCGGGCGAAGACGTTGGTCGATCCGCCGGGTACCGGGGCCAGAGCCGGCAGCCGGTCGGCGGACGGAGGGTCACCGTCGCCCGGCGTGGCCGTCATCAGACCGTTGACCACCTCGTTCACGGTGCCGTCACCACCGAGAGTGACCACCAGGTCGACGCCCTCGCGAGCGGCCCGCCGGGCGAGCGTCACCGCGTGTCCGCGTCGGCGTGTGTACTCCACCGTGAGGTCGACCTCGCTCCGGAGCGCGCGGACGAGTACGTCCCTGCCCCGGACGGTGGTGGTGGTGGCCTTCGGGTTGACCACCAGGACGGCCCGCATGGGCGGCACTGTAGCGCGTGGCGGAGAGTATCGTGGCGGCCGTGACAAGGGACTCCGGACAGCTCCCCGGGCCACTGCGCACCGTGGTGTGGCTGCTGCGTGCCGAGGCGGTGGCGCTGGCTCTGCTGGCGCTCTTCCTGGTCTACGAGACCCTGACGGCGACCGCCATGAGTCTCGTCAACGCGCTTCTCGTCACCGCCTTCGCGGTGGCCGGAGCGCTCGTGCTGTGGGTGCTCGCCGTCGGGCTCGGCCGCCGCCGCTCCGCCGCCCGCGCCCCGGCCATGGTGCTGCACCTCCTGCTGCTGCCGATCGGCTACTACATGCTGCAGGGCGGGCTGGGCTGGCTGGGCAGTCCGTTCATCCTGCTCGGGTTGCTGGTCTGTGGGCTGCTGCTGAGTCCGGAGACGAACCGCGCACTCGGCTTCGGCGCCGACCGAGGCTGATCCGCCCCGCCGGGCTGACCCTCCCCGACCTCCCCGGGGTCCGCGCGGGCCGGGTCAGCCGCCCGAGCGCCGGGTCACCAGCCTGATCGTCGCGCGGCCGTCGGAGACGTCAGCCGTGACCGACGTGGTCAGTCCGGTCAACACCTTCCACGTGAACGACGACTCCGCCGGCAGCCGTGCCGCCGGGAGCGCAGGCACGGAGACCTCGACGGTCAACGCGTCCTCGGTCACCGCGAACCGACAGTCGAGTTCGGCGCCCGGGGTGGTGACGGCCAGCAGCATGGTGCAGGCCTCGTCGACGGCGATCCGGAGATCCTCGATCTCGTCCAGGGCGAAGTGGAGCCGGGCAGCCAGGCCGGCCGTGGCGGTACGGAGAACGCCGAGGTAGCCGCCGTCAGCAGGCACGGTGAGGAGGACGACGTCGTCGCTGGTCGCCGACGGTGTGCTCAGTGAACTCGTCAATGTCAGTCCCCCGGGTGGGACTCTACCGAACGGGCGATGGATCTGGCTGCCCGTGCCCGCCGGATCGGGCGAACCCGCGACCGGCACGACGACGGCCGGCACGTCACCGGGACGTGCCGGCCGTCGCGTCGGAGCGACGAAACCGCGTCGTGGCCCCGGGCCAGGGGCGACGACGGCGGCTCAGGCCTGCTTGGTCTCCCGGAAGATCTTGGCAATCTCGTCGATCTTCTGCAGCAGTTCGTCGGCCTTCGCCGGGTCGGTGGTGCCCTTCGCGCCGCCCGCACCGGCCAGCTTGGTGGCCTCGTTGAAGAGCTGGTGCAGCTGCGGGTACTTCTCGAAGTGGTGGGGCTTGAAGTAGTCCGTCCAGAGCACCCACAGGTGGTGCTTGACCAGCTCCGCGCGCTGCTCCTTGATGATCAGCGCCCGGGTGCGGAACTCGGGGTCCGTGTTCGCCTGGTACTTCTCGCAGATCGCCTTGATCGACTCCGCCTCGATCCGCGCCTGGGCCGGGTCGTAGACGCCACAGGGCAGGTCGCAGTGGGCGCTGGCGACGATGCGTGGTGTGAAGAGACGCGGAAGCCGCATGGGATCCTCCGTAGCAGGTCTGTGATGATCCAGGACGACACTACTCCTGCGACATGTCCCCGAAGGGGCGGAGGTGAAACTCGTGTCCGTCGGTCCGGCCGCCGCCGGGAATTACCTCCGCGCGCCCATTGTCGCGGTCATGGTGGTAGGTCCGTCAATGGCCCCCACCCTGCGACACGGCGACGCGGTGCTGGTGCGGCGCGGCGGGCGGGCCGTACGCCCCGGGGACCTGGTGGTCGGGGTGTTCCGCAGCCGTCCGGACCTGCTGGTGGTCAAGCGGGCGGTCCGGGCCGTCGAGGGCGGATGGTGGCTGCGCGGGGACAACGCGCTCGTCGCCGACGACTCCCGGGCGTACGGCGTCGCCGACGTGCTGGGCAGGGTGGTGCTCCGGTACTGGCCGCGGCCGCGGTGGTTCCGGCGGGGCCCGGTGCCCTCCGATCTGGTTACCGAAGGGTAATGCCCCTGCTCGACCCTGATCGGATGCGGCGGCACTATGCTCTCTAGTTCATAACCGGGTGACCCCCGAGTTCACCGCCGGGTGACCCCCGCACCGCCGCCGGCGCCCGCCAATCTCGCGTTCAGCCGGCTGCCTCACCTGCTGCACGACCCTGGAGTCACCATGTCTTCCCCCGCCGTGGATCCCGCCGATCCGGCTTTCGCCCTGCACCGTGGCGGCAAGATGGCCGTCGCCTCGACCGTCCCGCTGGCCACCCGGGAGGACCTCTCGCTCGCGTACACCCCGGGCGTGGCCCGGGTCTGCGAGGCGATCGCCGCCGATCCCGGTCTGGTCGACGAGTACACCTGGACGTCGCACACCGTCGCGGTGGTCACCGACGGATCGGCCGTACTCGGTCTCGGCAACATCGGGCCCCGGGCGGCGATGCCGGTGATGGAGGGCAAGGCGGTGCTGTTCAAGCAGTTCGGTGGCGTGGACGCGGTGCCGATCTGCCTGGACACCCAGGACGTCGACGAGATCGTGTCCGTGGTGACCGCGTTGGCCCCGTCGTTTGGCGGGATCAACCTGGAGGACATCAGCGCGCCCCGGTGCTTCGACATCGAGCGTCGCCTCGACGAGGCGCTACCGATCCCGGTCTTCCACGACGACCAGCACGGGACCGCCGTCGTGGTGCTCGCCGCGCTGCGCAACGCCGCGGCGCTGCTCAAGCGCGAGCTCGGCGACCTGCGGGTGGTGGTCAGCGGCGCCGGTGCGGCCGGGATCGCGGTGACCAGGATGCTGGTGGCCGGGGGCGTCGACCCGGCCGAGATGGTGGTCTGCGACTCACGCGGCATCATCGGGCGGGACCGGACGGACCTCACCCCGGTCAAGGCCGAGGTGGCCAGGCTGACCAACGCCGCCGGTCGCCGTGGCGGCATCACGGAGGCGCTGCGCGGCGCCGACGTGCTGATCGGGGTCTCGGGTGGGCAGATTCCCGAGGAGGCGCTGGCCGGGATGGCGCCCGGCGGGGCGATCTTCGCCCTCGCCAACCCCACCCCCGAGGTGCACCCCGACGTCGCCGCCCGGTACGCCGCCGTGGTCGCGACGGGACGCAGCGACTATCCCAACCAGATCAACAACGTGCTCGCCTTCCCGGGCATCTTCCGGGGCGCGTTGACGGCACGGGCGGTGCGGATCACCGAGGGGATGAAGGTGGCCGCCGCCGACGCGATCGCCGCGGTGGCGACCAGGGACGCCGAGGACGGCGCGGATGTGGGGCAGCTTCGGGCCGACGCGATCGTGCCGTCGCCGCTCGACCCCCGGGTGGCGCCGGCCGTGGCCGAGGCGGTGGCCGAGGCGGCGCGCCGGGACGGCGTGACACGGGCCTGAGGTCCGCCCCGCGCCCGGCGTACGGCGCCCCGAGCCGCCGCCGGCGGGTACGCGGTAACGTACCGATCATGCGTGCCGCGTACGCCACCAGGTTCGACGCCGACGATCCGCTCTCCGCGCTCGCCGTGGGGGAGCGTCCCGAACCGACCCATCCGGGCCCGGACTGGGTCACCGTGGAGGTGCGGGCCAGCTCCCTCAACCACCACGACCTGTGGTCGCTGCGGGGGGTGGGGCTGGCCGAGGACCGGCTGCCGATGATCCTCGGCTGCGACGCGGCCGGGGTCGACCCGGACGGCAACGAGGTCGTGGTCTTCCCGGTGGTTCCGGACCCGGCCGATCCGCGCGGCCTGTCGATCCTCTCCGAGCGCCATCCCGGGACGCTGGCCGAACGGGTGGCGGTGCCCCGGGCCAACCTGGTGCCGAAGCCGGCCGAGTTGTCCTTCGTGGAGGCGGCCTGCCTGCCGACGGCCTGGCTCACCGCGTACCGGATGCTCACCACACAGGGCCGGGTGGGCGACGGTGAGTCGGTGCTGGTCCAGGGCGCCGGCGGCGGGGTGGCCACCGCGGCCGTCGTGCTCGCCGTGGCGCTCGGCAAACGGGTGTACGCGACCAGCCGCGACCCGCGCAAGCGGGAGCGGGTTGCCACGCTCGGTGCCACCGCCCTCCCGCCGGGGGCGCGGCTGCCGGAGCGGGTCGACGTGGTCATCGAGACGGTCGGCGCGGCGACCTTCGACCACTCGTTGAAGTCGGCGGCGCCGGGGGCCCGGATCGTGGTGGCGGGGGCGACCTCCGGCCACGAGCCCGTCGTGAACCTGCGTCGGGTCTTCGCCATGCAACTGGAGATCATCGGCTCCAGCATGGGCACCGCGGCCGAGCTCGCCGCGTTGCTCGACCTGTGCGTGGCCCGGGGGATCCGGCCGGTCGTCGACGGGGTCTACGGGTTCTCCCGGGTCACCGAGGCGTTCGCCCGGCTGCACTCCGGTGAGGTCTTCGGCAAGGTGGTGCTCGACCACGGCGCGTAGCGGGATCGGTCCGTGCCGCGGGCGCCGGCCCGGGCACCCACCGCCACCGCCACGGCCCGGATTCCGGTCCGCGCACCACGCCGTACCGCCCGGTCCGCGCCCCGGGCCCGACACGCCGGGAGACGGGATTTGAAAATCCGGACGTTCCACCGCGCGCCACGAGCGTCGCCAGGCGGGAGCAAAGTCGACGAAAATGCGCTGGTAAGTCGGGGTAAAGGCGTACTTCAGGAAGACTAAAGGTTTCGATTCGATCTCCTATTCACGCGCTCCCGGCCGGCGGGCCCCGCGGGTACAGTCGTCCCGTTCCACCCCGTTGACCGTGGACGATGTGTACGGCGAAGGAGTCGGATCGTGAAAGGTTTTTCAAAGCCGGGCCGAAAGGCTCGACGACCGATGCGTCCAGTCCGAAGTAGACGGATGAGGTTCCGTCGGACACCCCGTTCCCTCGTGGTGAGCGTGTCAGCGCTCGGCACCGTTCTCGCCGGGTTCGGCGTCGCGGTCGCGAGCAGCGGAGACGGGTCGGTGACGATCACCAGGAACGGCACGGTTCTGGATGGTCGGAGGATCAACGGCTACGTACACATCAAGGCGGACAACGTCACGATCAGGAATACCACCGTTCGATATGGTGGTGCGCACGCCGTACGGATCTTCGAGGGCGCCACGGGAACCCTGATCGAGAACACCAGGATTCAATGCACCGGACCGGAGACCAATGGTTTGGTCTTCGGCAACTACACGGCCCGCGGCGTGCACGTCACCGGTTGCAGGAACGGTTTCGTGCACTCCGCCGACGCACCGGCGACCATCGTCGAGTCGACCTGGAACGGCACCCCGGTGGCGGCCGGCGATCTCCCCGACGACGTGGACGGAACGGCCGAACCGACACCGGAGACCACGAACGCCGAACCGGGCGCGAGCCCGTCGCCGGGTGCGGTCGCGGGCGCGGTGGTGAGCAGGACCACGGCCCCGAGCCTGACGATCCCGGCCTCCTTCCCCGGCCCGGACACCACCGGGGTGCCGGCCGGAACGAAGCTGAAGCCGTCCGGATCGCTCAAACTGGACGAGGACGGCGCGGTGGTCAGCGGCCTCGACATCGACGGATGCGTCACGGTCACCGCCCGGGACGTCGTCATCCGCAGGTCCCGGATCACCTGTGACAGCAACTACTCGATCCGCACCGACGGCGCGAAGAACCTGGTGGTCGAGGACGTCGAGATCGACGGGATGGGACGCAACGCCGCGGCGGTCTGCTGCGACGAGTACACGCTGCGCCGCGTCGACATCAGCAACGTCGTCGACGGTCCCCGGCTGGGGAGCAACGTGGTCGTCGAGGACTCCTGGATCCACCACCTGACGCGGCGGCCCGGCTCGCACAACGACACCCTGCAGACCACCGGTGCGTCGAACATCGTGATCCGGGGCAACTCGCTGGAGGCGTACAACCCGGTGACCCGGGACCCGTTCAACGCGTGCCTGATGATCGGCTCGACCACCGGCCCGGTCGTGGCGAACCTCCTCTTCGAGGGGAACTACTGCAACGGCGGGAACTACTCGATCGGCGTGCGCACGGACCTCAGGGGCACGAACATCCGGTTCCGGGGGAACGTGTTCGGCCGCGACCACCGGTACGGCGTGATCTCCCGACCGGACCAGCGCGGCATCACCTGGGACCAGGCGACCAACGTCTACGCCGACAACCGCCGTCCCGTCGTCCGGTAGCGGCCCCGTCGTCCGCCGTACCGTGCCGCGCCGGGCACGGACTCACAACCGGTCGTCCAGGGTTGCCACCCCACCCTGGGCGGCCTGCTTCGGCAGCCGGCGCTTCGCCCGCGGATCGCCGTACAGGGTCCACCGGAGGAACTCGACCGTCGTGCCGACGACGACGGACGCGGCGGGCCCGTCGTCCCGAAGCAGGGTGCGGCCGTGGTCGCCCTCGGGGAACGTCAGCATCGCCTTGGGCCAGGGCACCCGGTCGTACGCCGCCTTCCCCGCGCGGTACGCCACCACCTCGTCCCGCTGTCCGTGGACGAAGAGCAGCGGCGCGGGCGGTCCGCTGAACGCCGTACCGACCCCGAGCGCGGTGCCGGCCAGCACGATGCCGGCGTCGAGCCGGTCGTCGCGGCCGGCGGTGAACAGACCGATCGTGGTCACCCCACCGGCGGAGTGGCCGGCGGCGGCGACGCGGTCGGTGGCCAGGTGTCCCCGGAACGGGTCACCGGCCCGCCGGTCCAGCGCCAGCACCTCGGTCAGGACGTACGACGCGTCCGCGGGCTGGTTGACCACGTCGAGAACCCGAACGCCGCCCGCCGCACCCCGACCGGTGTGCGGGTAGGTGGGCGCCACCACCACGAAACCCGCCTCCGCCCAGCAGACGAGCAGTACCTGGTAGTCCGTCGGGCGTCCGCCCAGGCCGTGGCTGAACAGGACCACCGGGAAGCGGCCGTCCGCGATCCGGCTGCCCGTTCTCGGCGTGGTGCCCGGGGTGCCGGAGGCGGGGTACCAGACGGTGACCGGCAGCGGCCGGTCACCGCCCCGGTCGTACGCCAACTCGCGGACCCCGACCGCGAAGCGGCGCTCCGGTGCCGTGCCCGCCGGGACCCCGGTCGCCGCGGTGGCGGCCGGCGTTCCGGTGGCGACCGGGCCGGTCGACGCGGGAACGGTCGCCGCGGCGCTGGTCGGTGCCGCCTCGGTGGGCGACCGCTGCGGGCCGGCCGAGCAACCGGAGAGGGCCACGGCCAGCGCTGCCGCGAGGGCGGCACCGACCCGGGCCGGGTGGGCGGGGCGTCGGGTCATGCGACCGATTGTGCCCGCGGCCCGCCCGGGGGCGACGCCCGCACCCGGCGCGCAGGGCCGGCCCGGGTGCGGCGGCGCTGGCCCGCGCGGCGGCGGCGCGCGGACCAGGGTCAGCCGAGCAGGTCGGCGAACTCGGCGACGTCGGGTGAGCGGGCGGCGGCCCGGAGGGCGGCCAGCGCGTCCGGGTCACCGTGGAGGACCCAGCGCAGGAAGTGCGTGGTCACCTGGACCACCCGTTCGAAGCCGGGTCGGCCGGGGGTGAGGAACTCGCCGTGTCCCTGGCCGGCCAGCCGGAGGAACGCCTTCGGCCAGGGCACCTGGTGGTAGGCGGCCCAGCCGCGGGCCGGCGGTACGACCCGGTCCGCGTCGCCGTGCAGGAAGAGTTGCGGTGCGGCCGGGCCGCCGTACGTGACGCCGGGCATCCCGCCGCCGGAGATCACGATTCCGCCGCGCAGCCACGCGGGGTGCCCCGGGGCGAAGAGGCCGGCGGTGGTGTAGCCGCCGGCCGAGTGCCCCGCCGCCGCGACCCGGTCCATCGCCAGGCGGCCGGCGAACCGGTCGCCGACACGCTGGTTGAGCAGCCGGAGCAGGTTGAGCACCCACCGGGCGTCCCCGGGTTGTCGCCGGATGTCGGCCCGGTCGAACCGGGGCGTGCGCCACTTCGTGTGCGGGTAGGCCGGTGCGGCGACGACGAACCCGGCTGCCGCCCAGCGGCTGGTCAGCGGGGCGTGCATCTCGGGCAGGCTGTGCAGCCCGTGGCTGAAGAGCACGACCGGGAACCGTCCCGCCGCCATCGGGGCGTCCCGCGTCGGGGCCGGTCCGGACGGGCGTGGCGTGGTGGGGCGGGCCGGGTACCAGACGGTGACCGGCAGCGGGCGGTCACGCCCGTGGGTGAGGTCGAGGGTACGTACGCCGACCGCGTACGTCCGGTCCGGGGCCGTGGCCGACGGCGCGGCCGACACGGCGTCGGACGGTGTCCGTGCGGCGACCGCCCCACCGCAGGCGGTGAGCGTGATCGGTAGGAGCAGGGCGGTCAGCGCTACGACCAAGGGGTGGACGCGCACACGATCGACGGTAGACCCCGACACCCCGGACGGGGTCGGCTTTCCGGGCCGCGCTGCCGGCCGCCCGGACGGTTCGCCCCACCGAGGTCAGAGATCGTCCTCGTCGTCGAGCCGGGCGAGCCAGGTGGCGAAGCGCTCCACCGGCGTCTCGAACTCGGGGTTGAGGTCGACGAAGTCCCGTAGCCGTGCGCCGAGCCACTCCAGCGTCACCGTCTCGGTGCCGCGGCGCTCGACGAGTTCCTCGATGCCTCGGTCGGTGAAGTACACGACGTCCTCTTTCGGATTCGGTGACGTCCTCTTTCGGATTCGGTGACCCGGTTGCGGCCGGACCGGGCGCGGTGTCGGGACCCGGCATGCCGGATCCCGACACCGCGCCGTCGGTCACGGGCGAGGCAGCGCCGCCTCGATCAGCGCGGCCTGCTCCACGTCGTGCATCTTCGCCGAGCCGACCGCCGGAGCCGCCGCCGCCGGGCGGGAGATGCGGCGCAGCCGTACGCCTTCCAGGTGCTCCAGCAGGTTGAGCGCGATGAACGACCAGGCGCCCTGGTTGGCCGGCTCCTCCTGGACCCAGGCGATGTCCTCGGCCTTCGGGTACCGGGCCAGGGCGGCCCGGACCTCCTCGACCGGCAGCGGGTAGAGCTGCTCCAGGCGGATGATCGCGGTGTCGGTGATGCCGCGCTCGACCCGGGCCTGAACCAGGTCGTAGTAGACCTTGCCGGAGCACAGCAGGATCCGCCTGACGTTCTCCGGCGCCGGCGGCGTGACGCCGCGCGTGCCCTGCCCGTCGTCGAGCACCGGCTGGAAGGTACCGGTGGTGAAGTCCTCGACCTCGGAGACGCAGAGCTTGTGCCGCAGCAGGGACTTCGGGGTGAAGACCACCAGCGGCTTGCGCTTCGGCGACAGCGCCTGCCGGCGCAGCAGGTGGAAGTAGTTCGCCGGGGTGCTCGGGATGGCGACCCGCATGTTGTCCTCGGCGCAGAGTTGGAGGAAGCGCTCCGGGCGTCCGGAGGTGTGGTCCGGGCCCTGTCCCTCGTGCCCGTGCGGCAGCAGCAGCGTCACCGCCGACCGCTGCCCCCACTTCACCTCTCCCGAGGAGACGAACTCGTCGACCACGGTCTGCGCACCGTTGGCGAAGTCGCCGAACTGCGCCTCCCAGAGCACCAGCGCCTCGGTGTTCTCCACCGAGTAGCCGTACTCGAAGCCCATCGCGGCGTACTCGCTGAGCAGGGAGTCGTGCACGAAGAACCGGGAGCGCTCGCCGGTGAGCGCGGCGAGCGGGGTGAACTCGGCGCCGGTCTCGGAGTCGACGATCACGGCGTGCCGCTGGACGAACGTGCCGCGCCGCGAGTCCTGCCCGGAGAGCCGGACGGTCACTCCGTCGTGCAGCAGCGAGCCGAAGGCGATGATCTCGCCGAAGCCCCAGTCGATGTTGCCGGACTCGGCCATCCGGGCCCGCCGCTGCAGCAGCTGCTGGACCCGCTTGTGCGGGGTGAAGCCCTCGGGGAGGGCGACGTGGGCCCTGCCGATCGCCTGCAGGACCTCGGCGGTGGTCGCCGTGGCCACCACCGGCTCGGGCTCCGGCTGACGCTGGGGACGGGCAGCCGGGCGGGCCGCCGAGGCGGCATCCCGGGTGGCCTTGAAGACCCGCTCCAGCTGGGCCTGGAAGTCGCGGAGCAACTCCTCGGCGTCCTCGACGGTGATGTCACCGCGGCCGATCAGTTCCTCGGTGTACAGCTTCCGGACCGAGCGCTTCGAGTCGATGATCTTGTACATCAGCGGGTTGGTCATCGCCGGATCGTCGCCCTCGTTGTGCCCGCGCCGCCGGTAGCAGACCATGTCGATCACGACGTCCTTGTTGAACGCCTGGCGGTACTCGAAGGCGAGCCGGGCGACCCGGACCACCGCCTCGGGGTCGTCGCCGTTGACGTGGAAGATCGGCGCCTGGATCATCCGGGCGATGTCGCTGCAGTACAGGCTGGACCGGGAGTACTCCGGTGCGGTGGTGAAGCCGACCTGGTTGTTCACGATCACGTGGACCGTGCCGCCGGTCCGGTAGCCGCGCAGCTGGGACAGGTTGAGCGTCTCGGCGACCACGCCCTGGCCGGCGAACGCGGCGTCACCGTGCACCGCCACCGGCAGCACGGTGTAGCCCTCCAGCTTGAGGTCGATCCGGTCCTGCTTGGCCCGGACGATGCCCTCCAGCACCGGGTTGACCGCCTCCAGGTGCGACGGGTTGGCGGTCACCGACACCTTGATCGAGTGCTGGCCGTCCGGGGTGGTGAACTTGCCGGTCTGGCCGAGGTGGTACTTCACGTCACCCGAGCCCTGGGTGGAGCGCGGGTCCAGGTGCCCCTCGAACTCGGAGAAGATCTTCTCGTACGGCTTGCCGACGATGTTGGCCAGCACGTTCAGCCGGCCCCGGTGGGCCATCCCGATGACCACCTCGTCGAGGCCGTGCTCGGCGGAGGCCTCCAGGATCTCGCCGAGCAGCGGGATCAGCGACTCGCCGCCCTCCAGCGAGAAGCGCTTCTGACCGACGTACTTCGTCTGCAGGAAGGTCTCGAACGCCTCGGCCGCGTTGAGCCGGTTGAGGATGTGCTTCTGCTCGTCCCGCGTCGGCTTCTCGTACTTGCGCTCGACCCGCTCCTGGATCCAGCGCCGCTCCTCCGGGTCCTGGATGTGCATGTACTCGATGCCGACCCGCCGGCAGTACGAGTCCCGCAGCACCCCCAGCACCTCGCGCAGCTTCATCTTCTGCTTGCCGGCGAAGCCGCCGACCGGGAAGGTGCGGTCCAGGTCCCACAGCGTCAGGCCGTGCTGGACGACGTCGAGGTCCGGGTGCTTGCGGATCTTGAACTCGAGCGGGTCGGTGTCGGCCATCAGGTGGCCACGCACCCGGTACGCGTGGATGATCTCCAGCACCCGGGCGTTCTTGTCGATCTGCCCCTCGGAGTTGATCGCCACGTCCCGGACCCACCGGACCGGCTCGTACGGGATCCGCAGCGAGGTGAAGATCTCGTCGTAGAAGCCGTCCGCGCCGAGCAGCAGTTCGTGGATGGCCTTCAGGAACTCACCGGACTGGGCTCCCTGGATGATCCGGTGGTCGTACGTGCTGGTCAGGGTGATGACCTTGCTGACCGCGAGCTCGGCGAGGGTTTCCTCGGACATGCCCTGGTACGGCGCCGGGTACTCCATCGCGCCGACGCCGATGATCGCGCCCTGTCCGGTCATCAGCCGTGGCTGCGAGTGCACGGTGCCGATGCCGCCCGGGTTGGTCAGCGAGATCGTCGTCCCCGCGTAGTCCTCCATGGTCAGCTCGTTGCGGCGGGCGCGCCGGATGACGTCCTCGTAGGCCGACCAGAACTGCCGGAAGTCCATCTGCTCGCACGCCTTGATCGACGGCACCACCAGGCTGCGCGAGCCGTCCGGGCGGACCAGGTCGATCGCGATACCGAGGTTGACGTGCTCGGGCCGGAGCAGCGCCGGCTTGCCGTCGACCTCGGTGTAGGCGTTGTTCATCTCCGGGTGCTTGCCCAGCGCCCGGACCAGCGCCCAGGCGATGAGGTGGGTGAAGCTGACCTTGCCGCCCCGGCCCCGGGCGAGGTGGTTGTTGATGACGATCCGGTTGTCGACCAGGAGCTTCGCCGGGATGGCCCGCACGCTGGTCGCGGTCGGCACCGAGAGCGAGGCGTCCATGTTCTGCACGATCCGGGCGGCCACCCCGCGCAGCGGGATCGTCTCGCCGCCGGACTGGGGCGTGGGCGCCTTGGCGGGGGTGCTCTTCGCGGGCGTGGTCTTCGTGGCGGTGGTCTTGGCGGGGGCGGTCTTGGCGCCGGGGGTGGGCGGGACCGGCGCGGGCTTCGGCGGCGCGGTGGGTGACGTGACGGCGGTGGCCGCGCCCGCGCCGTTGCCGGTCACCGTGGGGCGAGCCGCGGCGGGGGAGGCGGCGGTCGGTGCGGGTTGCTCGGCCGTGGCGGCCCGGCCGTCCGGCGTGGTGCCCGTCGCGCTACCGTTGTCGGTGTCGGGGCCACCGGTCGGCCGGTAGTCGGCGAAGAATTCGTGCCAGGCCGAGTCGACGCTGCTGGGATTGGCGAGGTAACGCTGGTACATCTCCTCGACGATCCACTCATTGGGGCCGAAGCCCGCCAATGGATTGTCCTGCGAAGTCTGTTGGGTCGACACGGCCGGTAATCGCCTCTTTCCACGCGGGTTGTGTGTCACGCGGTTCCTGCCACCCGTCCGGGGGCTGAGTTCGAAAGACGGGTCCAAGGCTACGCCGTGCGGAAACCGCCAGCATTGTCGCATCGGGCCCGTGTCGCGTTTCACAGGTTTCGCGAGTCTTCCGCCCTGCAAGGGATAAGTCAGGAGTGGTCGACCGATTCCGGTGGGTGACTGTCGGCGGCTCCGCCCCGCTGGCGTGCCCGGCGCGGGGCCGGCGACCGGCAGGCCCGGGGAACCCGCCGAGCCCGGGTCGGGGCGCCCGCCCCGACCCGGGCTGCTCGGCGGACGTGCCCGGGTGATCCGGCGACGTGCTCAGGTGATGTCGCGGCGCCGCGTGATCAGGGTGCCGATGGCGCCGGCGACCACGGCGTACCCCACCATCACGACCGCGCCGGCCCAGCGCGGTGGGTTGCCGGGCAGGTCGGTGCCGGTGGTCATCAGCTGGGAGGCCAGCGACGGGACGAGGAGCTGGAGGTTGTTGATCCAGTCGCCGAACTTGAGGGAGAGCTGGGTCAGGAAGATGCCCGCCCCGATGTAGCCGGCGAAGTAGAGCAGGATCCCGGTCACCGTCGCGCCGATCTGGCTGCGGATCAGGACGCCGAAGCCCACCCCGAAGATCGCCCAGAGCAGGTACGCCAGTCCGTTGAGCGCGATGGCCTGCCACACCGCGCCCCGGTCGAGCTGGGCGCCGAGATCGAACCCGGCCATGATCGGCGGCGTGACGATCAGGTTGAGCACGGTGGTGCCCAGCCAGAAGATCAGGCCGAGCACGGCGGCCGCGACCAGCTTGCTGAGGATCACGGCGGTCCGGTGCGGCGTGGCGAGGAACGTGGTGGTGGCGGTCTGGTGGAAGAACTCGCTGGTCACCACGATGATGCCGAGCAGCATGACGATCATGACGCCGAGGAACTGCCCGTTGGTGTAGAGGTTCGACGCGATGTTGAGCGGGTCGGCCGCCGCCTGGAGCTGCGCCTCCTGCTGCGGGTCGAGCGTGCCGACCTCGACCGGGTCGACGAGGAACTGCGACGAGACGTAGTTGAAGAAGAGCGTGACGCCCCAGAGCGGCAGGGTGATCAGCGCGAAGATCCACCAGGTGCTCGTGGTGCGGATCTTGAGCAGCTCGGCTCGGACCAACCTCATCGGATAGCCGCCTTTCCGGCCGTGAGTTCCAGGAAGACGCCCTCCAGATCGGGGCGTTCGGTGACGAGTTCGTGAAGTTCGATCTTGGCGGCCAGTGCGGCGCGGCCGACGACGGGAGCCTCCACCCCGTCGACCAGCAGCGCGCCGTCCTCGGCCCGATGCACCCGGGCGTTGTGCCCGGCGAGCGCCGCCACGAGCTCGTCGGGCTGCGGGGTGCGAACCCGGACCCGTACGCCGTGGGTCATCGAGCCGATCACCTGGTCCACCGGACCCTGCCGGACCAGTCGGCCGGCCGCGACGATCACGACGTCGTCGGCGAGCAGCTGCATCTCGGAGAGCAGGTGGCTGGAGACCAGCACGGTACGCCCCTGCGCGGCGAGGCCCTTCAGGAAACCCCGCATCCAGCGGATCCCCTCCGGGTCGAGCCCGTTGGCCGGCTCGTCCAGGATCAGCACCTGCGGATCGCCGAGCATCGCCACGGCGATACCGAGCCGCTGCTTCATCCCCAGCGAGTAGCCCTTGAACCTCCGCTTCGCCGCGGGGGTGAGTCCGACCAGTTCGAGCACCTCGTCGGCCCGCTGCCGAGGCAGACCGGCCGCCGCGCAGATCACCCGCAGGTGGTTGATCCCGGTCCGGCCCTTGTGTGCGCCCGACGCCTCGAGCACCGCGCCCACGTGCCGCACCGGATCGGTCAGGTCCGCGTACCGTCGTCCGTTGATCGTCGCGGTCCCCGCGGTCGGGGTGACGAGGTTGAGCAGCATACGCAGCGTGGTCGTCTTGCCCGCGCCGTTCGGGCCCAGGAAACCGGTGACCCGGCCGGGCTCGACGACGAAGGACAGATTGTCGACCGCCCGCACGTTGCCGTACACCTTGGTGAGCCCGGACACCACGATCTGGCCGCTACCGGCCGTGGGGCTTGGTCGCCCGTCGGACATGTCTCTCCCCTCGTGAGGCGGCCGCCCTGTCCGGCCGCGCGCCGCTACTCAGCGTCGACGATGTGGCCTGCGCGGCCAACGGAATGATGGCCTATCCGCGTCTCGTCCCCGAGCACGAGCCGGTCATCCTCCGGTACGAGAGAGGGATTCCTCTGGTACGAGAGGGGCCGCGTCGCGGCAACGACCGCCCGGCTGTTGCTCCGTGCCGCCGTCGGCGCCGGGACCGAGGACCCGCGCCCCGCCACCGGCACTCCGGGGGACCGACACGCCCCGCCGATCCATCCGCAGCTCTCACCCTAGCGACAAACGACCAGTCGGCCCGCGGTCGACAGCTTCGACTATCGCGATGTATCGCGTTATACTCCCACGTCATGGCCAGTTGGACGGTGACCGGTTCCGACCGGTTCACCATCACCGAGCCGGTCGACCGGCTCGTGGTACGGCTCGACACCGCCCGGCTCAACGTGATCGGGACCCAGGGGCCGGCGCGAGTCGAGATCACCGACGCGGGGCGGCGACCGATCCTCGTCGGGTACCGGTCCGGCGAGCTCACGGTACGGCGACACGGCCCCTGGAGCTGGATGGCGCTGGCCCGTCTCCTCGGCCGTCGGGCCACACCCGAGGTGTCGGTCGGCGTACCGCCGGCGACCGCGGTCGACCTGCACGTGGTGGCGGGAACGCTGGTCGTGTCCGGGTTGACCGGAACGACGCGGGCCGAGACGACCTCCGGCCGGATCACCCTGATGGGCCTGCGGGGGCAGACCAGTGTCAGGGTCATCTCCGGGCCGGTGGAGGCACTCGGCGTCGCCGGGGACCTGACCATGGAGGCCGTCTCCGGCGAGCTGGTCCTCGCCGACGGCACCGCCACACGGATCCGGGCCCGGACGGTCTCCGGTTCGATCACCTGCGACCTCGACAACCCGGGCGCGGGCGACGTCGACCTGGCCAGCACCTCCGGCAGCGTGACGGTCCGGGTGGGTCGCGACAGCGACCTCGACGTGCGGTTGGGCGCCGCCACGGGGAGCATCGCCACCGACTTTCCGGAACTGGAGGCTGTTGGGCGCCGCGGCGGGACGGCGCGGCAGGTGCGGGGCGTCCTCGGCACCGGACGGGTGCGGCTGCGCGCGACGACCCAGTCCGGCAGCATCGCGCTGCTGGCCCGCTCGGCGGTCGAGTAGGCGCGGCATGACGCCCGTCTTCGGCCACGGCCGGCTCCGGCTCTACCTGCTCAAGCTTCTCGACGACGGGCCGAGGCACGGGTACGAGCTGATCCGGCTGTTGGAGGAACGGTTCCTGGGGCTGTACACCCCCAGCGCCGGCACCGTCTATCCCCGACTGCAGCGCATGGAGGCCGAGGGACTCGTCACCCACCAGGCGGTGGGCGGCCGCAAGGTGTACCAGATCACCGACCTGGGCCGGCGGGAGCTGCGGCTTCGCGTCGACGAGCTGGCCACGCTGGAGTCGGAGATCCGTGACTCGGTGGCCGACCTGACGAAGCTGGCCGACGAGATCCGAACCGGGGTCCGCGACTCGCTGCGCGACCTCAAGAAGGAGATACGGAACGCGACGCGGCAGAGCCGGCGGCGAGGACGGGACGCCCCGTACGGGACGTACGGGACGACCGGGGCGGAGTCGTACGACCGGACTCCCGGGCCGGGATGGGCGGACGAGACGGCGCCGGCGGGCGCGGTGCCGGTCGACGAGCTCGAACAACGGCTGCTCACCTTCGTCACCGAGGTCCGGACCCTGATCCGGGGCCGGCGGCTCACCGAGGTCCAGCTCCGGACGGCGATCCGACTGCTCGACGGCGCCCTGGACGGGATGCGCCGGCTGCTCCGCTGAGCGGCCGTGCCCGGGTGCGGGCCCGGACGCCGGCGAGGTGGGCCCGTGCCGCCGGCGTGTCGGACGCCGTCCTGGTCGCGCGGGGAGCGTGGCCTCTCAGGGAGTTTTCAGGGGATGCTCAGGCGGGCCGCAGCGGCGACGCGGATGATGGGACCCATGGCAGCGACGACCCAAAGCGAGGCCCGGCTTCTCGTGGTCGAGGACGACCCCAACATCCTCGAGTTGCTCTCCGCCAGTCTGCGGTTCGCCGGTTTCGACGTGACCACCGCGACCAGCGGCAGTGCGGCGGTGAACGCGGCGAGGGAGCGCCGGCCCGACCTGATGGTGCTCGACGTCATGCTGCCCGATCTCGACGGCTTCGAGGTGATCCGTCTGCTCCGTGAGGGCGGTACGCGTACCCCGGTGGTCTTCCTCACCGCCCGGGACGCGACCGACGACAAGATTCGCGGACTGACCCTGGGCGGAGACGACTACGTCACCAAGCCGTTCAGTCTGGAGGAGCTGACCGCCCGGATCCGGGCGGTGCTGCGGCGCACCGCCACCGGGGAGCAGGTGCCGTCCCGGCTCACCTTCGCCGACCTGGAACTGGACGAGGAGACCCACGAGGTGTATCGGGCCGGCAGGCGGGTGCAGCTGTCCCCGACCGAGTTCAAGCTGTTGCGCTACCTGATGCTCAACGCCAACCGGGTGCTCTCCAAGGCCCAGATCCTCGACCACGTCTGGAACTACGACTTTCGGGGCGACGACAACATCGTGGAGTCCTACATCTCCTACCTGCGGCGCAAGATCGACACGACTCCGCCGCGGCTGATCCACACGCTGCGGGGGGTCGGATACGTGCTCCGCAAGCCGGCGGCGTGATCGCCCACCCGCTGCTGAGAGGGCGGCTGCGGGTCGTTCCGCTGCGGGTCAAGCTGGTCGCCGCCGTCCTCGTCCTGGTCGCGGCCGCGTTGGTCGTGATCAGCGTGATGACCGCGTTCTTCCTGCGGAGCTATCTCGTCGGCAGGATCGACGACGAGCTGGCCAACTACGCACACCAGCCCGAGAACTTCTTCCAGCAGCTCGCGCAGAACCAACAGACCGGCAACAGCGGCCTGCCCACCGACTATCTCGTCATCTTCGTCGACGGGCCGATAAAGCGGGGCACGCCGCTCTACGACAAGGCCCTCAGCCCGGCCAACCTGCCCGGCACGCTCAGCGACCTCAACTGGTACGAGGAGCACGCCGACGAGGGACCCTTCACCGTCAGCTCGGCCGACCACCAGTACCGGTGGCGGATGTTGATCGTGCGGCTCGGCGACGACGTCTACCTCGCCGTCGGGCAGAACCTCACCGAGGTCGACCTCGCGGTCAAGGAACTGGTCTGGATCGACGTGCTGGTCGGGGGGTCGGTGCTCATCACCCTGGCCGCGGCCGGCGCCGCGATCGTGCGTACCAGCCTGAAGCCGCTGGTGGAGATCGAGCGGACCGCGGCGGCGATCGCCGGCGGCGATCTCTCCCGCCGGGTGCCCGATCCCGAGCCCGGCGTGGCCGAGGCCAGGACCGAGCTGGGGCGGCTCTCCCGGGCGTTGAACGCGATGCTGGCGCAGATCGAGATGGCCTTCACCGCGCGGGCGGCGTCGGAGGCGGCGGCCCGCAACGCCGAGGCGGCCGCACACAGCGCGGCGGCGGCGGCCCGGAACGCGGCCGCCGCGGCCCAGGCGTCCGAGGCCCGAGCCCGCCGCTCCGAGGAGCGGATGCGGCAGTTCATCGCCGACGCCTCGCACGAGCTGCGGACTCCGCTCACCACCATCCGCGGGTTCGCCGAGCTCTACCGGCAGGGCGCCATCCGCTCCGCCGAGGAGACCGCCCGGTTGATCCGGCGGATCGAGGACGAGGCGGCCCGGATGGGCCTTCTCGTCGAGGATCTCCTGCTGCTGGCCCGGCTCGACCGGGAACGTCCACTCACGCTGGCCCCGGTGGAACTGCCCGTGCTCGCCAGCGACGCGGTGCAGGCGGCCCGGGCGGTCGCGCCCGAGCGGTCGATCAGCCTGGAGATCGAGCCGGGAGCCAGCGCGCTGGTGGTCCTCGGTGACGACGCCCGGCTCCGGCAGGTGATGGGTAACCTGATGACGAACGCGCTCACCCACACGCCGCCGGAGGCGTCGGTGACCCTGCGGCTCCGTCGCGACGAGACCCACGCGATCATCGAGGTCGTCGACACCGGACCCGGGCTCACCCCGGAGCAGGCGGAGCGGGTCTTCGAACGCTTCTACCGGGCGGACCCGGCGCGGACCCGCCGGGCCGGCGGAGGAATCAGTACCGGGCTCGGGCTGGCGATCGTCGCGGCCCTGGTCGCGGGGCACAACGGCACCGTGGCGGTCGACGAGACCCCGGGTGGTGGGGCCACGTTCCGGGTCCGGCTGCCGCTGGCGCCGGAGCCACCGGACGGTGCCGACCCGGACGGTGCCGACAGAGCCGAGTGGGTCGGGAACGCGGAGAGTCCGTCGTAGGGGTCGAGCCGGTGGCCGGCGGGGCGAGGCCGTCGGTATGGATAGACGGCGGTAATTTTCAGTCAACACCCAGGCGTGTTCCAGGTGGGTCGCAGAGCGGAGGAGCAAGGTAGGGGCATGAGCGAGTTCGAGACCGACCCGCAGCGGCGGCCGACGGACGCCGACCGCGACACCCCGCACCCCACGGCCGAACTGCCGCGCGACGACCGTGGGCAGTCCGCCGAGCCGGCCCGGGGCGACAGCGGGCACGCTCCGGCTCCGGCCTACGGGCAACCGTCCGCGGCGGCGGGCACCGGGGCGTCACCGTACGCCCCCGCCCCCGGCCCGTACGGCGACGCGCCGACCTCGGCGCAGCCCCACCACCTGCCGCCCACCAACCCCCCGGACAATCCCTGGCAGCGACCGCAGCAACACCAGCCGGGCTGGGCCGGACCGGGCGCCGGCGCGGGCCACCCGACACTCGTCTCCGGCCACCCGATGCCGGGCGCCGGCGGCGGGCTGCCCCCGCAGCAGCCGTACGGGGCTCCGGCGCCGCCCTGGGGTGCTCCCGCCACGCCGGGTGGGGGCGGCTCCACACCCGGACGGCTGGGCAGGGCGGTGGCGATCGGTGCGACGGCGCTGGCCCTGATGGTCGGCTCCGGCATCGCCGGTGGGGTGATCGCGCTGGCCCTGGACGACGACTCCCAGCAGGTGGTGACGAAGACCTACAACGCCGCGCCGGTGATCAATCCCGCCGACCTGCCGAGGATCGCCGCGCAGGTGCAGCCCAGCGTGGTGTCGATCAGCACCGCCAGCAGCGAGGGTTCGGGCGTGGTGATGAGCGCCGATGGCTTCGTCCTGACCAACAACCACGTGGTGGCGAACGCCGGCGGCAGGGTCCGGGTGTTCTTCTCCGACGGCCGGACCGCCACCGCGCAGATCGTCGGTACCGACCCGAAGACCGACCTGGCCGTGATACGCGTCGAGGGTGTCTCCGGGTTGACCCCGGCAACGTTCGGCGACAGCGACGCGATGCAGGTCGGCGACACCGTGTTGGCGCTCGGCAGCCCGCTCGGCCTGCAGGGTTCGGTGACCGCCGGCATCATCAGCGCCCTCGACCGGACCATCCAGGCCGGCGGCGAGGAGCAGACCAACCCCTTCGGTCTGCCCCGGCAGGGCGTCAGCACGATCTCCGGCCTGCTGCAGACCGACGCACCGATCAACCCCGGCAACTCCGGTGGTGCCCTGGTCAACACCAGGGGCGAGGTGATCGGCATCAACACCGCCATCGCCACCGCGGGCCAGGGCAGGGGCAACATCGGGGTGGGCTTCGCGATCCCGAGCAACAAGGCCACCAGCGTCGCCCAGGCGCTGCAGCGGGGTGAGAAGGTGAGTCACCCGTCGCTCGGGGTCTCGGTCACCACCGCGGAGAACGGCGGGGCGCTGGTCGGCGGGGTCGTGCCGGACGGCCCGGCCGACCGGGCCGGCATCCAGCAGGGCGACGTCATCGTCCAGTTCGGCGCCAAGAAGATCAACGACGCCGACGATCTCGTCTCCGCGGTCCAGGCGGGCAAGGTGGGTGACCGGGTCCAGGTGACGTACACCCGAAACGGGGTGCAGAACACGGCAACCGTGACGCTCGCCGAGACGTCCTAGGAGTGGGACCCGGCGCGCACAGGACACGCGTCCGGCGCGGATCGGCCGTACCCCGACGCCGGCCGGACGCGGACGTGTAGCTTTTCTCCCAGGCGGCGGGCGACGTGACCAAGGGGGTTGGTCAGGTCGCCCGCCGCTTTCCTTCACCTGATCGGGGTGACCTCCGCTCACCCGGACCGGGGCGAGTATCGGGGGTGCTCGGAGCGCGCCGGAGCGGACGGCAGTACCGGCTCGGCACGCGGAGCAGCCGGGCTCGGCCGAGACCGGTGACCGCGTCCAACCGGGGGGAGGAACGGCGATGAGTACGGGAACGAGCATGGCCCGCAGCGATGCCGACATCCAGCGTGACGTACTGGCCGAACTCTCCTGGGACGCCCGGGTGCAGGCCAGCGAGATCGGCGTCTCGGTCGCCGGCGGCATCGCGACCCTGACGGGCTGGGTGGACAGCTACGCCAAGAAGTGGGCCGCGGAACGTGCGGCGCACCGGGTGCGGGGGGTCCGCGCGGTTGCCAACGACATCACCGTGCGACTTCCCGGTGACACCGGGCGTACCGACACCGACATCGCCACGGCGGCGAGCCGGGCCCTGGAGTGGGACTCGTTCGTCCCGGCGGAGCGTGTCGAGGTGACCGTCGCGAACGGCTGGCTGACGCTGCGGGGCGAGGTCGAGCAGGGCTTCCAGAAGCGCGCGGCGGAACGGGCCGTCCGACGGCTGACCGGGGTGCGTGGGGTGACCAACCTGGTCGCCGTACGGTCGCCGGAACCGGTCTCCGAGGCCGATGTCGAACAGGACATCCGCGACGCCCTGCGCCGGCGGCGCGACATCGACGCGGAACGGATCGACGTGGACGTGGCCGACGGCACCGTCGTGCTCAGCGGCGAGGTCCGGTCCTGGATGGAACGGGACGAGGCCGAACGTATCGCCTGGGCCGCGCCGGGCGTCGGTGACGTCGAGGTCCGACTCAGCCTGGTGAGCTGATCCGGCCCGCCCGGCGTTCCCCACCGATCTGCCGGCCCTGCGGGAGGACCCTCAGTGACCACGAACCCATCGGTACGGCGATCCTCGCCCCGTCCGCTGCGAATCGCGATGGTCGTGCCGCCCTGGTACGAACTGCCGCCACCCGGGTACGGCGGGCTGGAGCAGGTCTGCTCGGCGTTGGTCGACGCCCTGGTGGCGAAGGGGCACGAGGTGACGCTGTTCGGGGCGGGCACCGGAACCGGAACCGCCGCCCGGTTCGTCGGCACCGTCGCGGAGGTGCAGCACCACCGGCTCGGCCAGGCGCTTCCCGAGCTCGCCCACCTGGCCCGGGTCAACCGGTTGATCTCACCCGAGTCGTTCGACATCGTCCACGACCACACCACGGTCGGCCCGTTCGCCGCGGCCGAGCGGTCGGTGCCGACCATCACCACCGTGCACGGCCGTCCCACCGGAGAACTGCGCGAGGTGCTCAGCGACGTCGATCCGGGGGTGGGACTGGTCGCGATCTCGCACACCCAGCGCCGGCTGGCCCCGGAGCTGCCCTGGACCGCCACCGTCCACAACGGAATCTCCACCCGGTGCGTGGTGAGCAAGTCGGCACCGGGGACGGGCCCGGTGCTGTGGCTGGCCCGGTTCAGCCCCGACAAGGGGCCGGACCTGGCGATCGAGGCCTGTCGTGCCGCCGGTCTGCCGCTGGTGCTCGCCGGCAAGTGCGACGAGCGCGCCGAACGGCAGTACCTCGAACAGGTCATCGAGCCGATGCTCGGACCGGACGTCACGGTGCTGCGCAACCCCGACCGCGACGCCACCGTCCGACTGATGCTCGCCGCCCGGTGCCTGATCATGCCGATCCGGTGGGAGGAGCCGTTCGGCATGGTGATGGTGGAGGCGATGGCGACCGGCACCCCGGTGGTGGCGTTGAACCGGGGCGCGGTACCGGAGTTGGTCCGGCCGGGGGAGACCGGCCTGATCTGCGACGATCCGGCGGATCTGGCGCCGGCCCTGCACGAGGTCGCCCGACTGGACCCCGCCGCCTGTGTGGCCCACGTCCGGCGCGAGTTCTCGGCCGAGCGGATGGCCGACGAGTACGAGCGGGTCTACCGGTCGTGGCTGGAGCCGGCCTTCGGCTCCTCACGCCAGGCGGCGCCGTCGGTGGGCGCGTGGTGACGTTCGCGGCCACCGGAGGGCGCCGGCGTGGGTGGACGGCGGCCGTGGCCGTGTCCGTTCGGCGCACCGATGGCGGCCGTTCGGCGCAGCGGGTGTGGCGCCGGTCGAAGCGACGGCTGACGATGGCGTCAGGAGGTGGTCGCCGTGGTCAGCATCGCCACCGACCAGTTGACGAAGGTCTACTCCGACGGCACGGTCGCGGTCGACCGGGTGAGCCTGGAGGTCGGCTCGGGCGAGTTCGTCGTCCTGCTCGGCCCGACCGGCTGCGGCAAGTCGACGATCCTGCGCCTGGTCGCCGGTCTTGAGGAGCCGACGAGCGGCCAGGTGCTGCTCGACGGGCGCCCGGCGCCGCCCGGCCCCGGGCGCGACCACCGGCTGGCGATGGTCTTCCAGGACTACGCCCTCTATCCACACCTGACCGTGGCCCAGAACATCGGCTTTCCGCTGTACGTCGGGGCGGGCCCGCCGCCGGACGCGGAACGCCGGATCGCCGAGGTCGCCGCACAGCTCGGTATCACCGGGCTGTTGCGGCGCCGGCCCGGTCAGCTCTCGGGCGGGCAGCGGCAGCGGGTGGCGATGGCACGGGCCATCGTCAGCGCGGCGCAGGGCTTCCTCCTCGACGAACCCCTGTCCAACGTGGACGCGAGCCTGCGGGCCGAACTCCGCGCCGAGCTGGCGTCGCTCGCCCGCCGGCTGGGAGTCACCACCCTGTACGTGACCCATGACCAGGTCGAGGCGATGGCGATGGCGGACCGGGTCGCGGTGCTGCGCCGGGGTGTGCTCCAGCAGGTCGGCCCGCCGGGCGAGGTCTACCGGGATCCGCAGACGTTGTTCGTCGCGGCGTTCCTCGGTACGCCCCGGGCGAGCCTGCTGCAGGCCGCCGTCTACGCCACCGACGACACCGTGGTGATCGACCTCGGGTCACAGCTCATCGAGCTGCCGCCCGACGATCCCCGCGCGGTGCACCTGCGTGCCTGGCACACCGCACGGGTGACCCTGGCACTGCGCGCGGACGCCCTGACGCCGGTGCCGGCCGAGGCGGCGCCCGGAAGGCCCGTGATCCGTGGCGTGGTCCGGCTCGTCGAACACCTCGGTCACGAGGCACTGGTCCGCGTGGCCGCCGGTGCCGTACCCACCGCGAGCAGTCAGGCCCGTCTGGAACATCCCGAACCCGACCACCCCCTCTCCGAGGTGCTCGCCGGGGAGCTGCCCGCCGGACACCCGCTGCGGGGTCGGATCGCCCGGATGATCCCGCACCAACGGACGGCCCGGCCGCCGGCCACGGCCCGGACCGAGTACGGCTTCTACCCGGTGTACGACCCGGAACTCAACGCCGACCCGCCGACCACCGGCGAGTTGGTGGTCCGGGTCCCGGCCCCGGTCGTTCCCCGCCCCGGGCAGCCACTGACCCTGGCGGTCGACCTGGACCAGCTGCTGCTGTTCGACGCGGCGGGGAACCGGATCCGCCCGGGCCCTGGCCGGCCCGGAGACCAGCCTGGACGGTGACCGGCCGACGGACCGCGCCGGTCAGGGGTGGGCGCCGGTGGCGGCGGGTGCGGCCGCCGCGAGCCGGCTTCGGGCCCGCATCAGCGCGAAGCCGAGCAGGTTCAGGCCGCGCCAGCGGGCCGGGTCCGACGCCGCCGGATCGCCGGCGGCCAGTCCGATACCCCAGATCCGGTCGACCGGGCTGGCCTCGACCAGCACCCGATCCCGGGTGTCGAGCAGGTAGTCCCGAAGGTCGGGGTGCTGGCCGAACTTCGCCACGTTGCCGGCGACCACCAGGTCGAACCGGTGTGCCTCCCAGACCGTCTGGTCGAAGCCGCGGACCCGACGCCCGAGGGCCTTCGCCGCCCGGGGGCTCGGCGCGGCCAACACCTGCTCGACGATCGCGTCGTCGCCGAAGAGCCGGGCCTTGCCGGCCATCATGTAGTGCTCGGCGGTGGCGTACCGCACCCCGTCCACGGTGAACGGTGCCGGCCACCACTGGCTGAGACATGCGGCGTGTACGGACCCGTCGGCCCTCGGCCGGTGACCCCAGAAGAGGAGGTACCGGAACCGGGCACCCTCGGCGACCCGGCGACGCAGCTCGTCGAGGTTCTCCGGAAGGGAGGAGGCCACTGTGGACATGCCGGTCAGGGTGGCACACGTTCCCTCGGGACCGCCACGCGATTGCGGTGGGCCGTGCCGCCGCCGTCGACCGTCCACCGCGTCGAGCGCCGCCGGGTCGTCGCCGGGGTACCGGGTGGACCCCGGCTACGCCGCGCCGGCCAGCTCCAGCAGCGCGGCGTCGAGGAGCCGGGCGTACTCCGGCGTGATCGAGCCCTCGCGGGCCCGGACCGCGATCTTGTCCCGGAGGTGGCTCACCTGCCCGGCGAGGTGCGACGCCTCGACGTCCTCACCGATCCGCAGGTTTCGTAGGTGGTTGCGCAGGTCCACCCCGACGTGGTCGCGGATCGCGCTGGCGGCGAGCCCGTCCGTGATGATCCGCTCGATGGCCGCCAGCTCCTCGGGCACCGACGGCCCCGCGGGTGCGGAGCGACGCGGCGGTGGTGCGGAGGCCAGGGCCGGGGCCGGTGTCGCCGGTGCCGCCGGTGCCGCGGTCGCCGTCGGGCGCGGCGTGGCCGACGGCGCCGGTGAGGCCGTCGGCCCGGCCGTGGGGCCGGCGTCGCCGTTGTGTGCCGAGGGCGGCCCCTCCCGCGGCGTGCTGGCGGCGACCACGACGACGGTGAGCGCGAGCAGCGCCACCGTGGTCGCGACGAGCACCCGACCCGGGTGCCGTGGTACGAGACCCCGGGCCGCGCGTACAGACCCGGAAACCGACCCCGGGGCCGGGGTCCCGTCAGCCGGTCCCGGACCCGACACCCCGGGAGCCGGCCGGTCCGGCGCCCCGGGCGGCTTCGGCGTCGTCGGGGGCGCGGCGGCCGGGGCCACGGTGGACCCGGCGCCGAGGAGGGCGTTCGGCGGCCGAGGCACCCCACGATCGGGCCAGAGGTGCCGGGCGCCGGTGGCGGGCAGGTTCGCCCGGAGGATCTCGCCGACCTGCGCGGCGGTCGGTCGCGCGGCCGGGTCGCGGGCCAGACACCGCAGGCAGACGTCGGCGACCGCGGCCGGCAGGTCCGGCACGCCGGTCAGCGTGGGCGTCGCGTCGGACGCCAGCACCCGGGTCAGCTCGTCCCAGGTCTCGGCCGGGAACGGCACCCTGCCGGTGAGCGTCTCGTACAGCAGCACCCCGAGCGAGTACGTGTCGGTCGCCGGCTGGGCCGGCAGCCCGTCCAGGCGTTCCGGGGCGACGTACGCCGGGGTGCCGAACGTCTCGCCGTCCTCGTCCTCGTCCGGCGCGCCGACGTGGGTGGCGATGCCGAAGTCCAGCACCTTGGCGCCGGTGGCGGTCATCATGATGTTCGCCGGGGTGATGTCCCGGTGCACGATGCCCAGCCGGTGTGCCGCGGCCAGGGCCTCCGCCACCTGCGCGCAGACCTCCACGGCCGCCGGCCAGGGCAGCGGACCCGCGGTGAGCCACGCCTTCAGCTCCTCGCCGGTCAGCAGCTCCATCACCACGAAAGCGACGATCTCGCCGTCCGGCCCGAACGTCTCGCCGTAGTCGTGGACGGCGGTGACGTGCGGATGCACGAGCTGGGCCGCCGCGCGGGCCTCCTCCCGGACCATCTCCCGGAACTTCGGGTCGGCGGCCAACGACGCGGCGAGCACCTTCACCGCCACCACCCGGTCGAGCACCTCGTCCCGGGCCCGCCAGATCACCGACATCCCGCCGGAGCCGATCCTGTCGATCAGACGGTATCTTCGGGCAAGCAGGCCGCCCGCCTGCAACGCTGCCATCGTTCGTCGCACCTGCCTGGAAGAAGTCGGGGTCGCATCAGGCCGTGTGGGGCCGCCTCAGGTTGCGGGACGGTCACCGGCCTGTCAACGATCAGGCTGCCGGTGCTACAGGTCCGTTTCAACGGTGACGTCCCTTTTCCCCTAGCGTCCCCGGGCCGGTCGACCGTCGCGGCGCCACCGCGGGCAGGTTTCGTCGGACGGCCTCCGCGCTGCGCCGAGCGGTCGAGAGGCCCACCCGACGGAGAGCCGCCTCGACCACCGGAGCGGGTCGGGTGGCCCGTGCCAGGATGAATGACATGGTCAGCGGTCCGGTGGCGTTCGTGCTCGGCGGTGGCGGCGTGCTCGGCGCCGTCGAGGTCGGGATGCTGCGGGCGCTGTTCCGGGCCGGTATCCGTCCGGATCTCGTCTTCGGCACCTCCATCGGCGCGGTCAACGGGGCACTCGTCGCCGCCGATCCGACCGAGACGGTCACCAGTCGGCTCGTCCGGCTCTGGACCTCGCCCGAGGCGAGCGAGGTCTACGGGGACTCGATCGCCCGGCAGGTGCGGCGGTTCGCCGCCCGCACCCACCTGCACTCGCCGCGCCCGCTGCGCCGGCTCCTTGAGGCCGAACTCGGTGAGACGACCACCTTCGCCGACCTGGCCGTGCCGTTCCGCTGCTGCGCGGCGAGCATCGAGCGCGCCGCCGAGCACTGGTTCGGCAGCGGGCTGCTGGTGCCGGCGGTGCTCGCCTCCGCCGCGGTTCCCGGCCTGCTGCCTCCCGTCGAGATCGACGGTGAGCACTTCATCGACGGCGGGATCGTCAACTCGATCCCGGTCGGCGAGGCGGTGCAGGCGGGTGCCAGGCAGATCTTCGTCCTCCAGGTGGGCAGGATCGAACGGCCGCTGAGCCCGCCGCGTCGACCGTGGGAGATCGCGCAGGTGGCGTTCGAGATCGCCCGTCGGCACCGGTTCGCCCGGGAGATGTCCGCCCTGCCGGACGGCGTGGCCGTCCACGTGCTGCCGACCGGCGGGCTCGCGCCGCGCGACGACAGCCCGTGGGCGTACCGGGACATGGCGGCGGTCAGCCGGCGGATCAGCCGTGCCTACACCGCCTCGCGGCGCTACCTCGCCGAGCACCTGGGCCTCGACTGATGCCGCTGCCACCCCGGTGGGTCCGGCGACTCGTCCTCGCCCCGGCCACGGTGCTGCTCGCCGTACTGGTGGTGGCCACGACGCCGGTGTGGCTGATCGTGGCGGCGGCGGTCTCACCGCTGCTACCCGGTCACCCCCGTCCGTTGCGCCTGCTCTGGTTCGCCGTCGTCTACCTGGTCTGGGACGCGGCAGCCCTGGTCGCGCTCCTCGGGCTCTGGCTCGCCTCCGGCTTCGGCCGGAACAAGCGCTCCCCGTCCTTCCAACGGGCGCACCACGTGCTGGTCGGGTGGTTTCTCGACGCGCTGTTCCGCCAGGCCGGGCGGATTCTGCGGCTGCGCGTCGACGTGGTCGGCGCCGACCCGGACGCCGCCCTACCCGGCCGTCCCGAGCTGGTGCTCTGCCGCCACGCCGGGCCGGGCGACTCCTTCATCCTGATCCACGCGCTGGTGAACTGGTTCCGCCGGGAGCCCCGCATCGTGCTGAAGGACACCCTGCAGTGGGATCCGGCCGTCGACGTCATGCTCAACCGGCTGCCCAACCGGTTCATCGCCGCCGGGAGGTACGGGACCGGACACCACGGCCCCGCCGGGCGCCCCGGCGCGTCCCGGGAGACCCTCACCGAACAGATCGGGCACCTCGCCCGCGGCCTCGACGCCAACGACGCCCTCGTGATCTTTCCTGAGGGCGGCAACTTCACCCCGCGGCGTCGGATGCGCAGCATCGACCTGCTGCGCTCCCGTGGGCTGGAGGCGATGGCGGAACGGGCCGAGGCGATGCGGCACGTCCTCCCCCCGCGACCGGGCGGCGTGCTCGCCGCGCTGGACGCCGCCCCCGGGGCAGGAGTGGTCTTCGTCGCGCACACCGGGCTGGACCGGATGTTCACCGTCGCCGACGTGTGGCGGGAACTGCCGATGGACAAGCGGATCGTGATGCGGTTCTGGTCGGTCCCGCCGGAGGAGGTGCCGGCGGGCCGCGACGAGCGGATCGAGTGGCTCTACGACTGGTGGGCGCGGATCGACGACTGGATCGACGCGTACCGCCGGAACGAGAACCCACGGTAGCCCGCGGCGGACGTCGCGGGGCCGCCGCGCGCCCGCGAGGGCCCGCCCGGCCGCCGACCACCGCACCCCGGCCCACCCCGTCATCGGGCGGGCGCACCTCCCACCCGCTTGGCCCCGGGCCGCACCATTGCGGCATGACCGAAGCGGTGCGGGCGTACCCCTGCCCGGTGTGCGGCGCCGGGGCCGATCTGGCCACCGGGTGTTCCGGCTGCGGCCGTGGGCCGGATCCCACGGCGGCGGAGGTGGTCCGGCTCAACGCGGAACTCGCCGAACTCGCCGCCCAACTGGCCCGCATCGGGGAGACGTACCGCTCGGTGGAGGCCGCCCTCCGGCACACCCGGCAGCGGCGTGACACGCTGGCCGGCCAGGTCCGCGCCGCTGCCGAGGCGGCCCGGGCCGCCGACCGCCGGGCTCCGGCGGCGCCGGCCGGCGCGCCCGTCACCGCCGGCGCCGGCTCTCCCGGCACACCGACCGGCGAACCCGCACCCGCGCCGGTACGCCCGGAAGCCTCGACGCGGGCCGTGCAGAATCTCCTCTTCGTCCTCGGCGGCCTGCTGGTCGGCGCGGCCGCCGTCGTCTTCACCGTGGTCGCCTGGCCGGCCATGGGGATCACCGGCCGGGCGGGCGTGCTCGCCGGGCTGACCGGGCTGGTGCTGGCGGTACCGGCCGTGGCCCGCCGGCGCGGCCTCACCGCCACCGCCGAGACCTTCGCGGCACTCGGCCTGCTCCTGGTGTTGCTCGACGGGTACGCCGTCCGGGCGGTCGACCTGTTCGCCGCCACCGCCTGGCCCCGCGCCCGGTACGCGGTGCTGGTCCTGGGCGTCGGCGTACTGGTGGCGACCGGCTACCGGCGGCTGACCAGGCTCACCGCACCGTGGTTCGCCGGGCTGCTCCTGTTCCAGCCGGTGCCGCCGCTGCTGGCGTACGACGCCGGCGCCGGAACCGTCGGCTGGACGCTGGCGTTCGCCGTCCTGGCGGCGGTCGATCTCGGCCTCACCCGAGGGTGGGGAGGCGACGTGCCGGCGAGTCGGCTCGACCTGGCCCGCCGGATCGTGGCCTGGCTGAGCTACGGCGGCGCGGTGCTGCTCTGCGGGTGCTGCGCCCTGCTGGCCCTGGTCCTCACCGACGGACCGGCCGCCGGTGCCCCGCTGTTGGTCCCGCCGTTGCTGCTGGCCGCCGGGGCGGTACTGACCCGGCATCAGGCTCTCGGTGCGGTCGCCGGCGGGCTCACCGTCGTGGCACTCGGCGCCGCCCTGCTGCGGGCCGCCGTCGAGCTCGGCTGGCCGGCGCTGGTCGGCGCGGCGGTCGTGGCGGCGCTGCTCGCCGGGGCGGTCGCCGCCACCGCCCGGTTCACGCCCTCCGGGGTGCGTCCCGGCCCGTGCGTCGGCAGCCTCACGCTGGTCGGCGCGGTGACCGCCGTGACCGGCACGATGGCGCTGGTCACGGCGGGCGCCACCGCGCTGCGCTCCCAGCCACCGTGGCGGGCCGACCCGACCGCCGAGGCCGGTCCCTTCGACTGGCAGGCGCCGGTCGCGCTGCCGGTGGCGGTCGGCACCCTGGTGACGCTGCTGCCGCCTCGCTGGCGCCGGCCTGCGGTGCTGACCGGGGCGGTGCTCACGGTGCTGGCGCTCCCGACCGCGGTGGCCCTGCCCTGGTGGATGCTGGTGGTGCTGAGCCTCGGCATGGCGGCGGGACTGACCCTGGCCGCCGTCCGGGGGACCCGGCCCGCCTGGGCGGTCGGCGCGTTGGCCGTCGCCGGGGCGGCGCTCGCCGGGCACGCACTGCTGGTGGGCCTGGCCCGCCCGGCCGGCACCGCCGGGGTTCTGGCCGCGGTGGTGCTCCTCGGGGCGACGGCCGCCGCCCTGGCCGCCCGGTCCGCCGGGCCGGTACGGCTGGTGGGCGGCGTCGCGCTCGCCGTCGCGGTGCTGGCGGCACCGGCCTCGGTGGTCGTCGGTCTCCACGCGGTCGACGTACCGCCCTGGTGGCAGGCGCGTGCCGCGCTCGCCGTCACCGTCCTGCTGACCGCGGCCGCGCTGCTGTGGCCGTGGCGACCACCCGCCGGGTACCCGCCGTACGCGTCCGGTGCGCTCTCGACGGTCGCGGTGGCGGTCGGCCTCGCCCCGGCACTGCCCGGAGTCGGCGAACCATCCGGCGTGTACGCCGCCGGGGCGCTGCTGGCGACGGTCGGGGTCCTTCACGGGCGGCGCAGATGGCGGCCCGTGGGTGTCGGGCCGGTGCCGCCGGTCGGGGAGCGGACACCGCCACCGCTGGTTCCGCTCGTCTCCGCGGCCGTGCTGCTGGTCCGGGTCGCCGTGACGGTGGCACCGGCCGTCGGGATGGTGCTCGTCGTGCCGTACACCTGGCTGTCCCGGATCTGGTCGCGGGCACCGGACGGGGTCGGGCTGCACCCGGACGACTGGCGGCCCGACACACCGGCCGCGGTGGCCCTGCTGCTGGTCACCGCCACGGCGGCCGTCCTCGGTGGGAGCCGGGCCGGCACCTGGCGGGGCGCGCTCGTGCCCGCCGCGTCGGGCCTGGCCGTCACGGTGCCGGTCGGGCTCGCCGCGTGTGGTGCCCCCTGGCCGTCCGTGCCGGCGGTGACGCTGGCCGGCGGCCTGGCGGCGTTGCTCGGCACCGCGGTCCGCGGGCGGGGCGGCCGGGCCGCCCGGGTCGGCGTACCCCTGGGCACGGCGCTCGCCGGGGCGGGCCTCGCCGGTCTCACACCGACCCGGGCCGGCACGGTCGTCGGGCTGACGGCCGTGGCCGTGACCGGGCTTGCCGCGGGCCTGGCCGGGCGACGTGTGGCGGCCCGGCTCTCGGGCTGGCTGGCCGCCGTGTCGGCGGCGGTGCTGCTCGCGGTGGCCGGGCCGCTCGCCGCCGGTCAGCCGCTCCGGCACGCCGCGCTGCTGGTGCTCGCCGTGGCCGCCGCGGCGCTGGCCGGCGGCGTGCTGCTGCGGGGGACGGCCGTGCCGTCCGGTGCCGCCGCACCCGGCGGCACGCGGCGGGCCGAGGGGGCCGCCGTGCAGCTCGCCGGGCACGGCGCCGCCCTGGCCGCGGGGATCCTGGCCGCCGGTGAGATCCGGTACGCCGCGACGGTCTGCCTCGCGTGGGGCGTGGTGCTGGGCGTGCGCGCGCTGCACCCGGCGGAGTCCGCGCCACGCCGCTGGGGGTACGTCGCCGGGGCCGGCGGCGCCGAACTGCTCGGGGTGTGGCTGCTGCTCGCCGCGGCCCGGGTGGCGCCGGTCGAGGCGTACACCCTGCCGGCGGCCGTGGTGGGGCTGCTGGTCGGCGGGCTGGCGCTGCGGGCCTGGCCGGGGCTGAGCAGCTGGCTCGGGTACGGGCCCGGCCTCGGCGCGGCACTGCTGCCGAGCCTGGTTCCGGTGCTGGCCGCCGACGGGCAGCCGGTGCGCCGGCTGCTGCTCGGGGTCGGCGCGCTGGCCACCGTGCTGGTCGGTGCCCGCTGGCGGCGTCAGGCGCCCGTCGTACTCGGTGGGGTGGTGCTGGCCGTACTCGCGCTACGGGAGGTGGTCGCCGTCTGGGACCGGCTGCCGCGCTGGATCTTCCTCGCGGCCGGTGGCTTCGCGCTCATCGGCATGGCGATGACGTACGAGCGGCGTCGCCGGGACCTGCGGCGGCTGCGCGCGACCATCGGCCGGATGAGCTGACCGGGTGGTCTCCGGTCCCGGCGCGGTGGTGGGCTGTCCGTGGTCCTCGCGCCGTGGCCGGGCGACCGGGCGCGCTCCGGAGCCGTCGCGGTCACCGGCGACCCGGATGGCCTTCACACCGTCGGTCGCGACGGTAAGGTCTGGCCCATGGCAGAGGTGCTGGACGCGGCGGCGGTGCGCGCCGAGCTGGATGGGCTGGACGGCTGGTCCGGCGATCCGGCGGGTATCAGCCGCACCGTCGAGTTGCCCGGGTTCCGGGAGGCCATCGAGGTCGTGGACCGGGTCGCGGTGATCGCCGAGGAGCTCGACCACCATCCCGACATCGACATCCGGTGGCGGACGGTGACCTTCCGGTGCGCCACCCACTCGGTGGGCGGCGTCACCCGGCGGGACATCGAGTTGGCGCGGCGGATCGACGAGACAGTCCGGGGAGCGGCGTGAGGTTCGAGATCAGCAAGGTCCTCGACGCGATCGAGGGCCGGGTCAGCACCGATCCCTCGCTGGTCCGGGCGGTGCTCGACCTTGCCGAGGTGGTCCGGTACACGGACCTGGACGGCGGCCGGCCGGCCAGCACGCTGCGGCTGGGCATGGTGATGGACGCGCTGAGCCGCCACCTTGAGGAGGACAACGTCCCGGTGTACGCGGTGGTGCACCGAGCGTTGCTCAGCGAGGCCGATCTGACCTCGAACGAGCGCATGGTGCTCCGGCGCTGGGCCGACGACGGCCTGGTCGAGGTGATGAACAATCCCGGCGACCGGGTGCTGGAGGTGGCCGACCTGCTGGGCCTGCCGGTGCTCAGCCGCAACCGCTACGACGGCCTGGCCGGCCGCTACCCCTGGGTGACCAGTCAGCCGGGTCGGCTGCTCGCCCCGCTGCCGGGGGCGGGCGGACCGGTGCTGGTGCCCCGGGTGCAGGGTGCCCCGTCGACCCCGGGCGGTCCGTCCCCGACCGGCCGGAAGCTGCTGGCCCGGACGTGGCGCTGCAGGGAGCCCGGCTGTGCGCTCTTCGGCGGCGAGGGCGGAGGCGCCTTCGCCGACCTGGCCCGGGTCGACCGCGGGCCGAGTGCCCAGCCGCCGCCGACCCTGCGCACCGGGGTGCCGACCTGCCCCCGGCACGAGCACCGGCTCGTGGACGCCGGTCCGCGACCGGGCAGCGAGGTGTTGTCGGTGCGGATCGGCGGCATGGTACGGCGCCGGTTCGTGGTGACCACGGAACGCCCGGTGGTGGTGGGGCGCGCGCCGGAGGACCCCGGTGGGATCCGGCTCGGCCAGTGGCTCAACGACGAGGCGCGACGGTGGATCAGCCGCAGCCACGTCCGCTTCGAGTTGCGCGGCGCCGACCTCGTCGCCCAGGACGTCAGCACCAACGGCTCCGGGGTGCGCCCCGGCGGCTCGATGGACGAGTCCGAGCGTATCCCGCTGGCCCGCCAGCAGTACCTGATGCGTTCCGGCGACATCGTGGAGCTGTATCCGGGCGTCCAGGTGGCGCGGGCGAGCACCTGGACCACGGGGGGCATGACGAATCCGACCTCGGTGATGGCCGAGGCGCCGACCATGGCGATGCGGCTGACCGACGGTCTCCGGTAGACCCGGGGTGCGCGACGGGCTGGGGGGCCGGCCGGGCGGGACCTACCGGCCGACCCCCAGCCGGGCGGCGGTGTCCCGCAACCACGGCACGACCCGCTCGGCGGGACCGGTGGGCACCTGCACCAGAACCCGGTGCACCCCCGCCTCCGCGTAGGCGGCCATCCGCTCCGGGTCGGTGGGGCCGCCGTACACGGTGATGGGGATGGGGCCGCGTCCCGCCTGCTCGGCCCGCCGCCTCAGTTCCGCCGCGCGCTGCCGCAGGGTCGCCGGGGCGGGGGCGATCGGGAACCACTCGTCGCCGTACTCGACGACCCGGTCGATGACCCTCGGCCCGTCGCCGCCGACCAGGACCGGCGGGTGCGGCTGTTGAGCGGGCTTCGGCCAGGACCAGATGCGGTCGAAGTCGACGTACGTGCCGTGGAAGCTGGCCTCGTCCTGGGTCCAGATCGCCTTGATCGCCTTCACCCGCTCGGCGAGCACCCTGAACCGGGTCGCCGGATCGGTGCCGTGGTTGCGCATCTCCTCCCGGTTCCAGCCCGCGCCGACGCCGAACAGCAGCCGTCCGCCGGACATGTGGTCGAGACTGGCCGTCTCCTTGGCGAGGATGATCGGGTCCCGCTGTACGACCAGGCAGATCCCGGTGCCCAGCAGCAGCGTCGTGGTGACCGCGGCCACCGCGCTCAGCGCGACGAACGGGTCGTAGTTGTGGTAGTACCGGGGTGGCAGCTCGCCGCCGGTGGGCGACGGCGTCTCGCGGCATGCCGGGATGTGCGTGTGCTCGGTGAAGAACAGCGACTCGAATCCGAGGTCCTCGGCGATCCGACCAAGGTGCGCCGGCGGAATGCCGTCGTGCACCGGGAACGTGACCAGGCCGAACTTCACCGCTCCATCAGCTCCTCGTGTCTGCCGTCCCGGGGACGCAGTCCGGACCACGACGGCAGCTGCCTGCGCAGCACCTTGCCGGCCGGCGACCGCGGGATCTCGCTGATGAACTCCACCTGCCGAACCTTCTTGTACGGCGCGACCCGTTCCGCCACGTAGCTCATGATCTCGTCGGGGTCGGGCGTCGCGCCCGGGGCGGTGACCACGAACGCGAGGGGTATCTCGTTGCCGTCTCCGTCCGGTGCGCCGACCACCACGGCGTCCGCCACCGCCGGGTGGCCACGCAGCACACCCTCCAACTCGGCCGGGGCGACCTGGTACCCCTTGTACTTGATCAGCTCCTTGACCCGGCCGGTGATGTAGAACCAACCGTCGTCGTCGACCCTGGCGATGTCGCCGGTGTGCAGCCAGCCGTCCGCGTCGATCATCTCCGCGGTCTCCGCAGGCCGGCCCAGGTATCCGCGCATCACCTGCGGTCCGCGGACGTACAACTCGCCGCTCGTGGCGTCCCGCCCGTCCTCCGGGGAGACCAGGCGGATCTCGGTGCCGGGCAGCGGCTTGCCGACCGACCCGGGCGGCGGCAGCTCGCCGGCCGGTGGGACGAACACGCTGGGCGATGCCTCGGTGAGCCCGAACGCCTGCACCACGGGCACGCCGATGCGCCGCTGGACCGCCGCCGCGGTCTCCGGGTCCAGGGGAGCGGCCGAGCTGAGTATCTGTTCCAGGCTGGACAGGTCGTACTCGTCGACCAGCGGGTGCCGGGCGAGCGCGACGGCGATCGGCGGTGCCACCAACACCCGGGTGATCCGGTGCGTGCTGATCGCACCGAGGAACTGGGCCAGGTCGAACCGGGGCAGCACGACGATGGTCGCGCCCGCGTAGAGGCTCAGGCACAGCATCGCGGTGAACCCGTACGCGTGGAACATCGGGAGGACCGCGAGCACCCGGGTCGCCGGCTCCACGCGCATCGCGTGCGCCATCTGCAGGATGTTCGCCGTGATGTTCGCGTGGCTGAGCATCACGCCCTTGGGCACCCCGGTGGTGCCGCTGGAGTAGGCCAGCAGCGCCAGCTCCGTCTCCCAGTCCACCGTCGGATCGGAGGTCGGGTCCGGCGGGTCGCCGTCGAGGTCGCGGATGCTGCGGTACCCGTCGAGTCGGTCGAGGAGGAACACCTCCCGCGCGCCGGCGGCCAGCGCGTTCGGCACGAGCGCGCCGACGGTCACCACGTGCGCCGCGCCGCAGTCGCGAAGCTGCGCGGCCAGCTCGTCGGGCTTGTACAGCGGGTTGGCCAGTGTGACGGTGGCGCCCGCCCGCATCGCGGCCAGGCACGCCACCGGGAACAGGATCGAGTTCGGGGCGTACATCGCGACCACGTCGCCCCGCCGCAGGCCGCTCGCGGCGAGACCACCGGCCACCCGGGAGACGAGTTCGGTGAGGGTCCGGTAGCTGATGGTCTCGCCGCTCACGGCGTCGACGAGCGCCGGCCGGTCACCCTGGACCTCGGCGGCACCGAGCACGACGTCGGGTACCGCGGCGCGCGGGAAGTCGAAGGGCTGGTTCGGTCGGGCCTGACTCATGGTGTGCCTCCCACAGCTCGTCGCGATTCCGGATGGGCACCGCAGGATGCCCGGGGCACCCGTCGACGTCGGCCTACGCGGTCCGGCTTGCCGCCAACTCCTGTTCCTGACGACGACTCCGGCTGACGAGCGCCCAGGCGCGCTCCGCAGCCAGGAGCCCGAGCACGATCAGCGCCGCGCCGATCAGCCCGAGGTTGTGCGCACCGACGAGGTTGATGCCCAGCGCGCCGGTCAGCCCGGACGCCGACACGGCGAGGTAGATGGCCGCGGCGTTCAGCGCGATGGCCAGCGGCGCACCCGCACCGGCGATCTGGATCAGCCGGTGCTGCTGTGGCACCAGCACGCCCCACCCGCACAGGCCCCACACCACGATGGCCAGCGCGGCGGTCGGCAGGTAGGCGCTGGTCCACGGCATGAGCGCGAAGTCGATCGCGGCGATGGCCACGGCTCCGTTGATGATGCGCCGGTTGCCGAACCTGTCGGTCAGCGAGCCGGACACCAGGTTGCCGACGGTCGCCGCCACGCCGAAGGCGAACAGCAACACCGCGAGTCGGGTGCCGTCGCCGTCCGTGGCGCGGTCGTAGGAGACGCTGATGTAGGTGTACACGGTGTAGAGGCCGGTGAGCACGAGCACGGTCGTCAGCAGGGTGAACGCGATCCGCGAGTCGCGGGCCGGGGCCAGGCGCTGGCTGAGGGAGACCGCCGGGGGCGCCGGCATCGTCGGGAACATCACGGCGACACCGACGAAGGCGACCGCGGCGAGGGCCGCGACGAACCACATCGTCGCGCGCCAGTTGCTGGTACTGCCGATGACCGTGCCGATCGGGGCGCCGAGGGCGGTGGCGCCGCTGAGTCCCGCCATCACGATGGCCAGCGCCCGGCCACGCTGCTCCGGCGGGGCGAGACCGGCTGCGGCGCCACTGGCGGTGGGTGTGAACATCGCCGCGCCGAGGCCGGCGATCGCCCGGCTCGCCAGAACCAGCCCGAACGTCGGCAGTACCGCGGTCAGCACGTTTCCGACCACCAGCACCGCGAGCCCGCTGAGCAGGACGCGCTTTCGTGACCAGTGTGCGGTCACCGCCGCCATGACAGGCGACAATAACGCGTAGGAGAGTGCGAAGACGGTAACGAGCTGGCCAGTAGCCTCCACACTCACGTGCAGCGAGGACGCCACCTGCGGAAGAATTCCGGCGACTACGAAGCTGTCTGTTCCAATCGCGAAGGTGCCCATCGCGAGAACTGACAGGCGCCCGTACATGCGATTCCTCCTCGGAAACCTGCAGGGGCAACCGCTACGGTATTGCCCGAAAGAAGTGGTGTCAATAGTTTGTTTGATGATCGTCCAACAGTCTACTGTATCGGGCCGCCGTGGGCCAGCGAACCGCGCGGAGGGGGTCGACGTGTCCGGGAGGTTCCGGGTCGCCGCCGAGCCACGGCGGCGGGTGGCTGTCGTGCCGGTGGCCAGCGGGTACGAAGATGGAGGCAGGAAACACGGCGACCCTGCGGAGTGGCAATGGCCCGGTACCTCGAGCAGCCCGACAAGGACGAGATAGACCTCGCCGACATCATGCGTGCGTTGTCGGACGACGTACGGCTGCAACTGGTGGCTTTGCTGGCCGATGGTGAGTATCATCCATGCAAGCCCGAACATTTCGACGTCGGTCTACATAAGAGCACCCTGTCGCACCACTTCCGGGTGCTCCGGGAGGCCGGCTTGACCATGACCCGGATCAGTGGTCGCAACCACCACGTGCGACTACGTACGGAGGACCTGGCCAGCCGATTTCCCGGCCTCCTGGATGCCGTGCTCCACGCCCTGACCACTCCGTCCCCACGCTCCCACAGCGCCACCACCGAGACGGCAGCCAGCACGTGACGTAGTCGACGCACAACCACGACTCTTGGGAGGAGCCGGTGAAACTCGGGTTGAACCTGGGGTACTGGGCCGATCGTCCGCCGGCCGGCGTCACCGAGGCCATCCGCGAGGCGGAACGCCTGGAGTTCGATTCGATGTGGACGGCCGAGACGTACGGCTCCGACGCGCTCACCCCACTGGCCTGGTGGGGCTCGGCCACGAGCCGCCTGCGGCTCGGAACGAACATCGTCCAGATGTCGGCCCGCACGCCGACCGCGACCGCGATGGCCGCGCTCACCCTGGACCATCTCACCGGTGGTCGGTTCGTCCTCGGCCTCGGTGCCTCCGGTCCGCAGGTCGTCGAGGGGTGGTACGGACAGCCGTACCCGAAGCCGCTGGCGAGGACCCGGGAGTACATCGAGATCATCCGGCGGGTCGTGGCGCGGGAGGAGCCGGTCACGTTCGACGGTGCGCACTACCAGCTGCCGTACCGCGGCGGGACCGGGCTGGGTAAGCCGCTGAAGGCGACGCTGCACCCGCTGCGGCGCCGGATCCCCATCTACCTCGCCGCGGAGGGCCCGAAGAACGTGGCGCTCGCCGCCGAGATCGCCGACGGCTGGATCCCGTTCCTGTTCTCCCCGTCCGCGGACGAGTTCTACCGCCGGCAGCTGGCGGCCGGCTTCGCGGCCCGCACCGACGGGGCGTCCCCGGACGACTTCGAGGTGGTCTGTCCGGTGCCCATCGTCATCGGCGACGACGTGGAGTGGGCCGCCGACCAGATCCGCCCCTGGATCGCCCTGTACATCGGCGGGATGGGCGCCAAGGGGATGAACTTCCACGCCGACGTGGTCAGCCGGCTCGGTTACGAGGCCGAGGTCGCCCGGATCCAGGATCTCTACCTGTCCGGCCAGAAGAAGGAGGCAATCGCCGCCGTCCCCACCCCGCTCGTCGAGGACGTCGCCCTGGTCGGACCGCCCGCGAAGATCCGCGACGAACTCCAGCGGTGGCGGGAGACCTCGATCACGACGCTGCTCGTCCGTCCGGAGCTGGGCCTGATGCGGTTCATGCGCGAGCTGCTGCCCTGACGGCTGACCGGGGTACCGCGGGTTCTCGGTCGCGGTACCCCGGCCCTGGTCCGAACCGGGCTCAGCCGAGCTCGGCGATCACCGTCTTCGTCTCCAGGTAGTTGCGCAGCACCTCGTGGCCCATCTCACGGCCCCACCCGGACTGCTTGTACCCGCCGAACGGCAGGGCCGCGTCGAGCACGTTCCACGTGTTGATCCAGACCGTGCCCGCACGGAGGGCGTTGGCGGTCTGGAACGCCTTGCTCACGTCCCTGGTGAACACCCCGGCCGCCAGGCCGTACGGCGTGTCGTTCGCCTTGGGGACGACGTCTTCCATGCTGTCGAACGGGATGGCCACCAGCACCGGGCCGAAGATCTCCTCCACCTCCACCCGCATCTGCGGGGTGGTGCCCGTGAAGATGGTCGGCGCCATGAAGAAGCCCTCGTTACCGATGCGGTGTCCGCCGGTGATCACCGTGGCGCCGTCCTCCAGGCCGGAGTTGACGTAGCCGAGCACCCGGTCGAGCTGCTCGGCCGACACCAGCGGCCCCATCTGCGTCTGCGGGTCGGTGCCGACGCCCACGGTGATCTTGGTAGCTGCTTCCTTGATGCCGGCGACCACCGTGTCGAACACGGGACGCTCGACGTACAGCCGTGAGCCGGCGATGCAGGATTCGCCCTGGTTGAAGAAGATGGCGCCCGCCGCGCCGGCCACGGCCTTCTCCAGGTCGGCGTCGGCGTAGATGACGTTCGGAGACTTGCCGCCCAGCTCCAGCGTCAGCTTCTTGAGGTTGCCGGCCGCGGCCTGCACGATGAGCTTGCCCACCTCGGTCGACCCGGTGAACGCGACCTTGTCCACGTCGGGGTGCGCGGCCAGGGCGGCGCCCGCCTCGGCGTCGCCGGTGACGATGTTGACCACACCGTCCGGGACACCCGCCTGCTGGATCAGCTCGCCGAGCCGCAGCGCGCTCAGCGGCGTCTGCTCGGCCGGCTTCAGCACGATCGTGCAGCCCGCCGCCAACGCGGGGGCCAGCTTCCAGGCCGCCATCATCAGCGGGTAGTTCCACGGGATGATCTGGCCGACCACGCCGATCGGCTCCCGGACGGTGTACGACAGGAAGCGTCCCGGCGGGGCGACCGAGAACGGGATCGTCTCGCCCTCGATCTTCGTGGCCCAGCCGGACATGTAGTGGAACAGGTCCGCGGCCATCGGCAGGTCGGCGTGCCGCGCGTAGACGATCGGCTTGCCGTTGTCCTGGGTCTCCAGCAGAGCCAGCTCGTCGGCGTGCTCCAGGATCAGGTCGCCGATCCGGTGGATGATGCGGCCGCGCTGCGACGGTGACATCGTCCGCCACGGCGATCCCGGCTCGAACGCGGCGCGGGCGGCACGCACCGCCCGGTCCACGTCGGCGGCGCGACCGCGGGGCACCGTGGCGAGGACCCGCTCGGTCGCGGGATCCACGGTGACGAATGTGTCTCCGTCCACCGCATCCACCCAGTTCCCGCCGATGAGCATCTGGCGGTGGGGCGGTGCTTCCTGCTGGAACTGCGTGTTCGGCCTCTGGTCGATGCGCTGCTCGACGCTGGTCATGGCGGTCACCTCGGAATCGATCGTGATGGGCGTGACGGCCTCGCGGGGTCGTCGAGATACCTGGATCTGAAGTTGGTTGGGATCACTTCCATCGAGCGACGTGTTCCTCTACCGTGGATTCCGCGTATCGCGGCCAATCCGTATCGCGATCGGCCGGCAATTACGCCGGTACCTGCTGGGAGAAATGAGGTCAAAATTGTCCACCTCACGTGTTGCGGTCATCACCGGAGCGGGGCGCGGAATCGGTAGGGCGACGGCGGCGGCGCTCGCCGCCGACGGCTATCGCGTCATCCTCGCCGACCTGAGGTTCGACGAGGATGCCCGGCAAATAGCCAAAAGCAGCGGGGGTGACGCCGTGGAGTGCGACGTCACCGAACCCGCTTCCGTGCGCGAACTGGCCGCCGGAATCGACAGCCTGGATCTGTTGGTGAACAACGCCGGCGTGTGGCAGTTCAGCTCGCTGGCGGACACCGATGTCGAGCACTACCGGCGGGTGATGGACGTGAACGTGCTCGGCAACCTGCTGTGCACCCAGCACCTCGCGCCGATCATTGCCGCCGGTGGCGGAGGATCCATCGTCAATGTCACCTCGTTTCTCGCGGAGGTGCCGCGGGCCAATTCCGGAATATACCCGGCAACAAAGGCGGCGATTATCGCGCTCACGAAACAGGCCGCCGTCGAGTACGCGGAGGTCGGTATTCGGGTGAACGCGGTCGCGCCCGGCCTCGTCTACCACGACGGCGCCGCGGCACTGTTTCCCGCCGACCCCGCCGAGCGTGCGCGGCGGGGCGGGTTCCTCCCGCTCGGCCGGCTCGCCGAGCCGGCCGACATCGCGGGCGTCGTGGCGTTCCTCGCGTCCGACGCGGCCCGGTACATCACCGGGCAGACGCTGTACGCCGACGGTGGCATCAGCGTCGGCACCATGCGGTTCCTGCACCGCGCCTGGGACAACTGAGGACCGCACCTGCATGACTCAGCGGCGCAGGTCGCCGAAGTACTGGCCGTGGAAGTCGTTCGGGATGTGGTGCGGGACGCTGGCCCGGCCCAGCTCGACGAACGACTGCCCGTCCAGGACCAGGAGGAACGACCGGTTGGTCTTGGCGTCGAGTACGCCCGAGAGCACGACCCCGTCGTCCTCGGCGGTGGCGCCGGGCCGGGGCACGAACACGGGCTCGCCCGGGAACGTGCCCTTCTCGTACCAGGTGAGGTGGGTGCCGGCCTGGATGTCGAGCTTGAGGAGCCGGTTCATGGCCTTCAGGCTGCGGGGCGAGTGCCCGAGCCCGTAGATGTACCGGTACGCCTTCGTGCTGTGCGCGCGGTAGTTGATCCGCGGCATCTCGACACCCGCGTCGGCCAGTTGCTCGTAGTCGACCCGGGCCGGGCTCGCCATGGTCGCGTGCGCGGACATCGGCAACCGGTACCGGCGCACCGCGTACCCGTAGCGCTCCAGGTCGAACTGGTCCTCGCTGGGCGGTAGCCCGAGCACCGTCTCGTACGGCGTGTGGGTGGCGGCGACGTCGACCAGGATGTCGCCGCCGATCTCGGCCGCGTTCACGTGGTGGAAGGCGAAGAACGCCTCCGACTCGAAGACCTTCGCGACCGTGCCGTCGCGCTTGTCCAGCACCAGGAACCGCGCTCCGCGCTCCGGCTCCCACCGGAAGCACTCCAGGAACGGCTTGTCCGCCTGCCGGAACAGTTCGGTGTCGATGACGACCGGGAACTCCACCAGCACGATGTAGTGCTCGGTGTTGGCGAAGCTGTGCATGTAGCAGGGTTCGTCAACCTGGATCCGCCCGATGAGCCGCTGCACCGCCCGGTCCTCGGGGACATAGAAGACCTGGTAGACGTTGCGGTCTCCCATCGCGGTGGTGTAGTTGATCAGCGCCCGCATGCCGAAGTCGAAGTGCGGGTGGGGGGTGGAGGTCTCGCCCACGACGGCGTCCTCGAAGGCGAACTCACCCCGCGTGTCGAGAGTCTTCGGGTCGAACTCGACCATCAGCGGCTGCTCGGCGAAGGCCAGGAAGCGTCCGGCGATCCGGGCCACGTTGACGTTGACGTTGTCGGTGATGTTCGGGGAGTACTCGCTGAAGTGCCGGCCGAACAACTGCTTGCACGGGTCCAGGCCGAACTGCTTGCCGTACAGCCGGCCGCGCTCGACCCCCTCCCGGTAGGCGGTGGTGCGCAGGTACTTGTTGGCGTACGCCACCCGGCCGTTGGTGAAGGAGAAGGCGTGCAACATGGCCAGGCCGTTGAACCAGTGGGTGAGCCGGTAGTCGCCCACCTCGAACTTGGCCGGGCCGTTGCGGATCAACGTACCGGACAGCCACTCGGGGATGCGGCCGGTGACGGGCAGGTCGTCCACGCTGACCTCGCTGGTCAGGGTGGTGAAGCCGGGAAAGTCCGGCAGCGGTGGTGGCTGGGCGATGGTGGTGCGTTCGGTGCTGGTCATGCTGCCTCCCATCGGGTCGTGGAAAGGACGAGAAGAAAGCTGTTCCGGAGGGGTGGTGCCGGCTGGGTGGAGGGGAGAGGGGTGGTGCTATCCGAAGTGGAGGGGAAGCTTGTGCGGGCCGCGGAACGTCGGCGTGGCGGCCCGCTCCACCTTGTCCAGGTCCACCCGCGGATTGCGGATGCGCTCCACGAACCGCGTGATGGCCACCTCGTTGACAAGCTGGCCGAGCTGCCCACCGAGGCAGTAGTGGATGCCGTGACCCAGCGACAGGTTCTGCGTCTTGGGTCGGTCCGGGTCCAGCACGTCCGGGTCGGGGAACGCCGCCGGATCGCGGTGCGCGGCTCCCATCCAGACGAAGATCTCCTGGCCCGGCTCGATACGCTGCCCACCCAGCTCGACCGGTTCCCGCGCACGCCGCTTGGTGAGCTGGACCGAGCTGTCGTAACGCATGAACTCGGGGGTTGCCGCCGGCACCGCCGAGGGATCGGCGACCATCCGCCGGTGTACCTCGGGGAAGGCCATCAGGGCCAGGATGGTGTTGCCGATCTGGTGTGCGGTCGTGGTCTGCCCGGCGGTGAGCATGAAGATGAGGTTGCCGAGCAGCTCCTCCTCGCTCTCCCAGGCGTTCTCGCCCCAGCTGTCGGCCAGCGCCTGCATCAGGTCGTCGGTGCGCTGGTCGCGCCGCTTGGCGAGCTGCGCCCGGAAGTAGTCCATGTACTTGCTGATGTTGCCCAGGTGGTAGTCCGGGTTCTGCTTGCTCAGCGGCCCCCCGTCGACGACCAGTCCCCAACTGAGAATCCGCCGCCAGATGATGGGCTGGTCCTCGAACGGTACGCCCAGCACACTCGAGACGATGGCGCCGGGCAACGCGAGGGCGAAGTCGCCCATCGCCTCCATCTCGCCCCTGTCCACCACCCGGTCGAGCAGGCGGTCGGCGGCCCGCTCGACGTGGGCGCGCATCTGCTCGACCGCGCGGGGCAGGAAGGGCTTGGAGAGCAGCTTGCGGATCACGGTGTGGCGGGGCGGGTCGAGCACGAACACCTGGTTGCTCAGCGCGCCCAGGGGTTTCGCGTGCTCCGGGGGGTGCCCGTGTGGGTCCCACTGGGGTCGGCGCGCGGACAACCGCCGGTCGGTGAGGGCCGCCAGCGCGGGTTCGAACCCGGTGATCATCCACGCGCCGTTCTCGCCGCCGCGCTCGTCCCAGTAGACGGGGCTGATCTCCCTGATCGACCGGTACAGCGGATACGGGTCGGCGATGTACTCGGGCCGGTAGATGTCGGCCATGCTTGGCCGGACAGCAGCGTGGTTCGCCGTCATGTGTGCACTCCTTGCTCTCGGCCGGAGCCTCTGCCCACGGTCAGGTCCAGCACCAGATCACCGGTGGACGGATCGGTGGCCCGCCAGCGTCCGGTCCCCGGGTCCCCGGTGATCCGGAGGAGGGTCGGGCGCTCCGTGTCGTGCACCGTGATCCGGTCCAACGCGAGGTAGCCGTCGTTGTCGGTGCCCGCCATCCGCACCACGTTCTCCAGCGCCGCGACCGGGATCCGCGTCCGGGGAACGTCCGGCAGCACCCACAGGTCCTCGGCCGGCACCGCGCGTACCTCGGCGGTGTGCCGGTTGCCGCCGTCGATCCGCCACCGGCACACCGGTACCACCCGCCCCCGCCAACCGAGTCGCACCGGGCGGGTCGCCGGGAGTGCGAGCGGGCCGGTCGCGGTGTGCGGGGTCGGCGCCGCGCCGTCGCCCGGCGCCACCACGACACGTAACCGGGCGACCTCGGCGTCGTCGGCCGGGTCCCGGTAGGTCACCCGGGCGACCCTGGTCGTTCCGTCGAGCCCGACGACGACACCGCGGTGCAGGTCGAGGGTTCCGTCCCGCAGGGCAAGCCTGGGAAGCGCGATCACGAGTTCCCTGACGTCCCCGGTCGCGAGGTCCGTGACGTCGTCCGGAAGCACCCACTCCACCGCGCGCAGCGCGTTCTCGACGAGCAGGCTGACCGGTACGGCGGGTACGCCGTCGACGACGAAGTCGTCCAACACCGGAGCAGACGCCCGGTCGAACCGCACCACCGCCGACATCCGTTCGGCGGGCCGGTAGCGCAGCACGGTGCCCAGATGGGTGATCCGGGGCAGCACCTGGTCCAGCCCGGGCATCTCCGGTGCGGACGGAAAGCCCACGGCCTGCGTCGGGCTCAACGCGCGGCCGAGCCGGCCCACGAAGCCGACCTCACCACCGGTCCCGGCGCGCAGCTCGGCCAGCCAGTGCCCGACCCCCTCGTCGGCGTCGAGTGCGGACATGTAGCGCAGGCTCGCCTCGAAGTTGGAGACCATGCCGATCCGGTCCCAGGTGGGCCAGGCCAGCGTCATGACCGGAAACGGCACCTGGCGGTCCGCCCACAGCCCGAGCCGGGCGAGCCCGTCGTTGGCCGCCGCGTAGTCCAGTTGGCCCACCATCCCGCCCAGGCGACCGGTCAGCGATCCCACGTTGCAGAAGAACCTGAGCGGGCGGGTGCGGACCTGCGCGAACAGGTTGGCAAATCCGTCGATCTTGACGCGTACGGTCTGCAGCACGTCCTCGTCGGACTTCTTCGGCAGCCGTGCGGGCCGGTCCACCCCGGCGTTGTGCACGACACCGGTGAGCTGGTCCCCGTACCGGTCCAGCAGCGCGGCCACCTGCACCGGGTCTGTGAAGTCGCAGCGGACGTACTCGATGTCCAACCCCGCGCGGCGTGCCTCGTCGAGGTTGCCGCCCAGTTCGCGGCGCCGGCGGACGCGATCGATCTCCGTGCGCACCACGGCGAGCTCACGGCGGTCTCCGGCGAGCCACATCCGTCGCTGGTACTCCCGGAACGCCGCCTCGTCCAGACCGGCCCACGGTTCGCTGCCGTCGGGGGGTGCGTCGCGGCCGGTCACCACGACGCGGCAGCCGCGTGCGGCCAGTGACCGGGCAAGACGGAAACCGATGCCGCGGCCGCCGCCCGAGACCAGCACCAGGTCGCCGCGGCCGAGCGGCAGCCGGGGCGGGGGCACCGGCTCGGCCTCGGGACGCAGGGTCAGCCGCACCCCGTCGGCGTATCCGACCTCGAACAGGCCCCAGCGGTACAACTCCCGGGTGAGCAGGGCCGGAAGCGTCGACACCGCGTGGGGATCGACATCGATGACCCGGATGTTGCAGTTGGGAATCTCCCGGTGCAGCGTCTTGGCCAGTCCGGCCCAGATGCCGCCCAGGGGCTGTGCGATCGGCGTGTCCTGCTGATAGCCCATGCCACCGCCCAGGTAGGTGACGGCGACGTAGCAGAGCCGGTCGGCGGCGTCCTCCTGGGCCCAACGGGAGTAGCAGGCGCGGATGGCCCCGACCGAGCGGAGCAGCGCGGACCGGTAGGCACCCGGCTCGCCACCGTACGGTCCGGTGACCGTGAGGTCGACCAGCCCGTCGGGAACCTCGTCGATTCCCTCGTCGGCGAGCCGGGCCTCGGCACCGGCGTCGCGCAGGTGGGCAACCACCCGCGCGGCGACCACGGGGTCGCCGCCGAACACGGCGATCCGCCTGCCGCGCAGGTGTGGGGACGGCTCGCCGGGCAGGGCCGGCGCGGGCGCGAGCCGCCAGCGGAACCGGGTCACCGGGTGCGCCGGCGGCTCGCTCCGGCGTTCCGTGGCCGGCGCCGGCACGGTCAGCACGTCGGTCATGACCGGGACGCCAGTTCCTCGGCGGGCTGGGTCTGCTCGACCGGCGAGATCTTCATGAACACCTTCGGCTGCGGTCGCAGCGACACCAGCGCGGCCGGGTGGACCGGGTGCGACGCCACGAGGCTGAGCCGGTACCGCTGGCAGATCATCGCCACGGCGAGCTGGATCTCCAGCAGCGCGAGGTCCATGCCGATGCACTTGCGGGCCCCGCCACCGAACGGGAAGTACGCGTAGCGGTCGCGCCCCTTGTGCGCCGGGCAGAACCGCTCGGGGTCGAACGCCTCCGGGTTCTCCCACGTCGCGTCGTTGTGGTGCGCGGCGTACGGGGTGACGAGGATCGTGCTGCCGGCCGGGATGTGGTACCCCCCGATGACGTCGTCCTGCACCGCGTCCCGCGGGAACAGCCAGATCGGCGGATACATCCGCAGCGACTCGTCGACGACCTGCCGCAGGTACGGCATGTTGTCCAGGTCGGCGACGGTCGGCACCCGCCCGCCGAGCACCCTGGCGAGCTCCTCGTCGAGGTTGCGACGCACGTCGGCGTGTTGCGCGATGGCGTACAGCGTCCAGGTGAGCGCGCACCCCGTGGTCTCGTGACCGGCGAGGAACAGGGTCTTCAGCTCGGCCCGGATCTCCCGCTGCGTCCAGGGCTTGCCGGTGACCGGATTCGTCGAGGCCAGCAGCGCGGACACCACGCTGTCGGGGCTGCCCTTGCCGGCACGGTGCAGGTCGATGATCTCGTCCATCACGCCGTTGAGGACGTTCTGGTACCGGCGGAGCTGGCGCTGGTACCGGGTCGGGATCCACCGCGGCAGCATCTGCTCGATCTCGCCGGTGATGATCATCGCCTTGAGCGAGAACCTCACCACCGGCAGCAGCCGGTCGGCGTAGTCACGCAGGTCGACACCGTAGAGCAGACGGCCGAGCACCCCCATGGCCAGCCGCATGAGATCGTCGGTGATGTCGATCGGCTGGCCGGTACGCGCCGGCTCCTCCCAGCTCCGCAGCAGATCCGAGACGGTGTCGGTGATCACCGGTCCACCGGCGCGCAGCCGCTGCCGGTGGAAGAACGGCTGACTGACCGCACGGCGAGCGCGCCACTCCGCACCGTCGGTGGTGAGCATGCCGCGGCCGAAGAACAGGTTGAAGCCGCGGTAGAACCTCCCGCGCACGTAGTTGTGCGGGTTGTTCTGCAACACGTGCTTGACGTACTCCGGCCCGGTGACCTGGTGGACCAGGTACGGGCCCATCTTCATCCGGACGATGCCGCCGTACCGGCGCTGCATCTCGGTCAGCAGTCTCAGGGTGTCCTTCTTGAACTCACTGAGGGCGCCGAACAACACCCCGCCGGTCGGGCCGGGTGCCGTCCTGCCCCGGCCGGCCTCCGCGGTCGCCGTGGCGGCACGGCCGGTACCGGCCGCGGTCATGCCCTCACCGTCGCGGTCCTCCGGCGCGGTGCCGAAGGCGCTGTTGTCGATGGCCACGAGTCTCTCCCTTCGCCGTCAGCGGCCCCGGTCAGTCCACCGGCACGCGGTTGTTTCCGGGCCGCGCCGCCTCGGGCGGGACGAACGCGCCGGTGTGTACGTCGACATAGCCGAGCACCGTGGCCCGGATGTCCTTCATCTGCGCGATCACCCGGCCGTCCCGGGTGGCCGCCACGAACCGGTTGGTCGGTCGGGGACCGGTCATGCCGAACCCGCGCGGGGTGACGTACAGTTCCAGCCCGCCGTACCGCTGGGCGAGCTGCCGGTCGTTGGCCTGCTCGTACAGATCCACCCGTCGGATCGACAGCGGCGCCGCGACGGGTACCAGATGCCCGTCGACCAGGCTGAGCACCCCGGTCCGGGCGAGCGCGTCGAGCAGGATCACCGGCATGTGGAACCGCGACCAGTACTCCTCGTCGGCCGGCAGGTTGGGCTGGTACCACGCCCGCTGACCACGCGGGTGCAACCGGGTCTGTGTGGTGGCCTCGAACGGTCCGGTGAGTCGGACCGGCGCGGACGGGACGTGGTACGGATCCGGTACCGACACCTCGCCGCCCGGCTCCCAGGCCTCCCACCGGGGCGCGGCCGGCGGCTCGGCGTGCAGCAGGACCCTGACCGTGAAGTGCGGCCGGTCCCTGACCAGCATCACCCCGGTCGGTGACACCACGTCGCCGGTGATCCGGACCTCGACCGTCGTCACCTCGCCCGCGCCCGGCAGCACCCGCGCGGTGATCCGTCGGGGCGGCGCCGCGACTCCGGGGTAGACGCGCAGGAAGTGGTGGAACTCCAGATCCTCGAACGCGATCACCTGGGCGTCCCGGACCAGGAACCGGGCTGCCTCGGCGGCGATCTCCGTGACGAACGTGCCGGGCAGCGTCGGCTGCTCCCGCACCAGGTGATGGGCGAGGTAGCCGTCGGAGCCCAGGTCGAACGGGCACTCGAAGACCGCCACGCCGGGCTCCTGGGAGACCAGGTGCCGCAGGTAGAACCCGGGCAGCGCGCGGTCGCGTTGCTGCTCCAGGTAGCCGGGGTAGAACCGGGCGATCGTCGCCCGCTCCGCGTCACCGATGTGCACGCTCGACGGCGCCCGGTTGGCGGCGTGCAGCTCCCGCATGAAGTGGTGGATGCCCTCGTCGATCGCCATGTGGCTGTACGAGCCGGCGCGCTTGAAGTACGACCTCGTCAGCTCGTTGGCGCCCATGCCGACGCCCTCCCAGAGGGTCCAGCCGATGGTGAACTCCGTGCCGTCGCCGGGCTGTGCCGCCGCGTACGTCGCCGCGCTGGCCAGGAAGTCGTTGCCGGCCGCGTAGTCCGGCTCGCCGACCTGGCCGAAGTAGCCCAGCAGGGATCCGAAGTTGCACCACAGCCGTGGTGGGTTGGCCGCGAAGGCGCGCTTGAGATTGCGGTACCCGGTCAGTTTGATGCCGCGTATCGCGGTGAACTCGCCGAAGTCCTTGTCCCGGATGCTGGCCGACCGGTTGCGGCCCGGGGCGTTGACGAGGAGGTCGACGCGCCCGTGGCTGGCCAGGACCCGGGCCACGGTGGCCTCGACGGCCTGTCCGTCGAGCACGTCGCACGGCAGGTAGACGACCCGTCCGGCGCCGCAGTGCGCGGCCATCTCCGCGATGTTGCGCGCCGCGGTGCGGGCGTCCACCATCCGGTCGAACTCCCGGTTGGCCTGCGCCACGGTCCCACCGGACCGCGTGCGCCTGCGGATGTAGTCCTTGCGGGTGGCGGCGAACTCCTCGTCGCTGCCGCGCAACGCCTCCGGCGGCAGGTCGTCGATCCGGTTGCTGCCGGCCAGGTAGATGGTCGGTCGGAAGTGCCGGGCGACCGCCTTGAGGATCTCCGCGGTGATTCCCCGGGCACCGCCGAACGCCAGGACCACGGAGTCCGGGCCGAGCTGCGCCGGCACCTCGCCGTCGAGCGCGGCCTCCTCCTCGGTCAGCTCGTATCCCAGTCGCCGCCCGTCCTGGTCGAAGACGATGGGATACGTGCGGAACGCCGCGCTTTCCCGCTCGGCGGTGCGCACCGCGCGGTCCAGGTGGCGGGAGTTGGTGAACAGCCCGAAGGTCAGGCACGACGACAGCTCCAGGCTCGCGCATTTGATCAGGCCGGAGAACAGCCCGGTGAACGGGTGCGGGGTACCGTTCGGCAGCGCGTCGAGCAGCACCGTGACGAAGGTGGCGCCCTCGGCGGCGAGATCGTCGTATGCCGTCTTGACGGCGAGGAACGTCGCGTCGTGCAGCGCGATCAGCGACTCCGCGCCGCCGGTCAGGCAGCCCGGCAGCGGGGCCGAGCGGCCCAGGTCGGCCACCACCCGCAGGTGCCGTACCGGCGTCCGACGTCCGGCCAGCGCCGCCTGCACCGCCGCCGGGGTCACCTCGGGCAGGTACCGCCAGCCGGGCCGGTCGGTGGTCGGCGGGACGGTGGACAGCACGACCGCGTCCGGCGGCAGGGCACCCAGCTCGGGGCCGAGATCGGGCAGGTCGGTCAGCACGACGACGCCCGGGGGCAGGAACGCCACGGCGTCCCGTACCTGGTAGCTGTCGATCTCGCGTAGGCGCGGCACGTACCGGCGGACCTGCGTCGGCCGGTCGGGTGCGTATCGGGTCGCGTCGCCGAACGACGCGGGCAGCACCTCCGGCGTGCTCGTGGCGAGAGCACCGGTGACCGTGAGCGACAGCCGTACCGTGGTCGCCTCGTCACCCTCGCCACAGGCGACGGTGACCCGGCCCGCCGGGCGGTGGAGGGCGCGGAGCACCGCGAGCGCGCCCGACGCGCCGAGGTATCGCGCGTTGTCGGGGGCGAGGACACCGCACTCGATCCGGTCGGCGGCAGCGGCCCGGATGGCCGGGTCGGGTCCGGCGTCGGCGTCCGGACGAGAGCCGACGGACAGGTCGTCCACGTACCCGAGCACGGTCAGGCCCGCCTGCTCGGCGAGCCGGTCCGTGGTGAGCGCGAACATGACCGCGCCCTCGGCCAGCTCGTCCACCCCCGGCCCGAGCAGCCCGGACAGGATCTCGCGGTACGCGGGCAGGCTGTTGCCGTTGATACCGCCGGCGAGTGCGAAGTCGATCTCACCCGCCCGCATGTAGCGGCTGGCCGTCTCGATCGCGGTCAGCGCGGACGCCAGCCCGGAGTCCAGCGTCATGTTCGGACCGTTCAGATCGAAGTAGTTGGCCACCCGGGCGGCGATGATGTTCGGCATCATGCCCGGGAAGCTGTCCTCGTTGGACGGAGGTATCAGGGCACGCACCCGGTCCCGCAGCTGGTCGAGCAGCCGCGGCAGCAACGGGCTGCCGGCGAGCCGCTCGTCGCCGTGCAGCGCCTGCGAGATGTCGTCCAGGTAGCACCGGTTGGCGTAGAGCATGGCGGCACGGGTGGGCCCGAGGTTGCCCACGAACACGCCGGCCCTCGCCGAGTGCTTCTGCCAGAACTCACCGAGCTGGTCCCGGAGGTTGTGCGCGCACTCGAGGATCATGAGCTGGCACCGGTCCGTGGTGCGGACCGTGGGCGGCGGCAGCTTGAGCCTGGCGAAGGGCGGCCTCGGGTAGAACTCGCCGAAGCTGGACTTCGGGGACCTCCGACCGGCGAGCCACTCCCGGACCGCGTCGTCACCGGAGAGCCCTGGCAGGTGTGCCGACCAGGCCACGATCGCGATCCTCGGCCGCGACGCGGGTGGGGTCGTGGTCCGGGGCGTCGTCGTGACGGGCGCGGCCGTCGGTTCCTGAACGATGAGGTGCGCGTTGGTGCCGCCGAACCCGAAACCGGAGACCGCGGCGGTGCGCCGCCGCCCCGGCATCGGCTGCCAGTCGACCGGGCGGGTCGGGATCTCCAGCCGGGTCTCGTCGAGCCGGAAGTCGGCCGGCGGCTGGGTGAAGCGGAACTGGGGCGGGATGGACCGCCGTGCCATCCCGAGGATGACCTCGATCACCGAGACGACGCCCGCCGCCCAGCCGGTGTGCCCGATCAGCGACTTGTTGGACGTCACGTAGCTGGTCCGTTCGGTGCCGTAGTGCGCCCGCAGGGTGGTGAACTCCGCCAGGTCTCCGGCGGGGGTACCGGTCGCGTGCGCGACGATCCAGTCCACGTCGTCGCCGCGGACCTCCGGATCCAGCGCACGCCGGACCGCCAGATCCTGTCCGGCCGCGCTGGGCGCGTAGATGGCCTTGCCCTTTCCGTCCGACGACGCGCCGAACGTCTTGAGGACGGCCAGCACCCGGTCCCCGTCGGCGCGGGCCCGGCTCAGCCGCTTGAGCACGACCACGGCCGCGCCGTCGGCGAAGATCACACCGTCGGCGCCCGCGTCCAGCGCGTGTACCGCGCCCTTGCGGGACAGCCCCTGGAGCTTCGCGAACAGCACGGTGCCCCGTGGTGCGAGGGCGAAGGCGCCACCGCACACCGCGATGTCGTGCTTGCCCATCAGCAGCCCCTTGACGCCCATGTCGATGGCGTACAGGGACGAGGAGCAGGCGGTGTCGACCATCTGCAGCTCGGTGTCGTCCGGCAGCAGGTTCGCCATCGCCAACTGGCCGACCCGGTGGGGCAGGAAACGGGTCGGGTCGTGGCTGCCCCGCCGGTACCGTCGGCCCAGCGCCTTCCTGATCGCCGTGAGCACCTCGTCGCGCTGCGCGGCCGGCACCTGCAGCTCCGTGGCGATCGTTTCGAGGTGGTCGGTGACGGACGCGATGACGCCCGCCTCCTCCAGGTGCTGGCTGCCGTCGGGCGTGTAGCCGACGCTGAAGGAGTACCGGTCGTGCTCGTCGCGGCGGACCCCGCGCAGCGCCTGCACCAGCGAGTGCCGTAGCCACAGGGTGGTCAGGTCGTGCTCCCCGGGTGGCAGTCCCCGGCCCATCTCCGCGTCGGGCACGAAACCGGTGACGAACACGCAGGTGTCCTGGTAGGACTTGTCCTCGTCGTCCGGGTTGGCGGAGTGGAACGTGGTGCGGTCCCACCGGTCCTCGGGCACCGGTACGAACAACTCCGCACCGTGGGTGCGCAGTTCCCAGAACTCGTCGGGACTGTTCGCGCCGGCGACGACCATACCCATGCCGACGACCGCGATCTCGTCCTCGACGGTGCCGTCCGGAGCTGTGGTGGGCACCGGGGTCTGCTCGCGCACCCGCACCGGTTCGCCGGACCGGTCGGCCACCACGGGCGCCGGTGTGCGGGCGGGAGCGGGTGCCGGCGCCGGCGTTGGTGTTGGTACGGATGGGGCGGGTGCCGGCGCGGCCGCGGCGGGCGCCGGTGCCGGCGGGACCGACTGTGGCCCGACCGGGACCGGATCGCGGGGCGGCGACAGCAGGGCCGCGCCCAGCGACAGCCCGCCGTCGGCGAGGATGGTCTGGCCGGTGATCCAGCGCGAGTCGTCCGACGCGAGGAACACCACGACCTTCGCGAACTCCTCGGCCGTGCCGAGCCGCCCGAACGGCGTCGCACGCCGGATGGTCTCCTGCATCCGCTTCGCGTCCGGGAACGCGTCGGCGACCTCGCTGACCAGCATGGCCGCCGAGGCGGTGTTCACGCGGATGTTCAGCGGCGCGAACTCCACGGCGAGGTACCGCGTCACCGTCTCGGCAGCCGCCTTCGCCGGTGCGCACGCGAGGTAGTTCGCCATCACCATCTGTGAGCTGCCCAGGGCGGAGATCGTGATGATCGAGCCTCCCCGGCCCGCCATCAGCGGCGCGGCTGCCCGCGCGCATCGAAGTCCGCCCTTCAGGTTGGTGTCGATCGCCCGGTCGAGGTGCTCGTCCGTGAGCTCGGCGACGGGCACCAGGGCGCCGTTCGCGGCGTTGTTGACCAGGATGTCGAGGCGCCCGTAGCGCTCCGAGATCGTCGCGAACATACGTTCGACCTGCTCGGGCCGCGCGACCGACGCCCGGATCAGGTCGACGCTGCCGCCGAGCGCCTCGATCTCGGCCTTGGTCCGCTTGGCTTCCTCGTGTGAGTGGAAGTAGTTGACGATGACGTGGGCGCCCTCAAGCGCCAGGCTCTTGGAGATTGCTTTTCCGACGTTGCGCGCACCGCCGGTCACCAGAGCCACTTTTCCGCTGAGCCGTCGCACGACCGTCAGCTCCTCTCGCTGGGATGCGCGTGGATTGGCGGCGCTCTCACGCCGCGAGGGCTCGCGCGCCGCTACGGCTCACCTCGGCGTGCACGTAATCGACGATCTTGCCCATGGTGTCGTAGTCGGACAGCCGGAAGCCCGACTCCCGGGGAGGCAGTCCGTAGCGCTGGCTGACCCGGGTGAGCAGCTCGATCTGCTTGACCGAGTCCACGCCCAGCTCCGCCTCCAGCAGCACGTCGTCGGTGAAGACCTCGTCCGGGTACTCCAGGGCGTCGGAGTAGATGGCCCGGATCTCGGCGGCGAGCGCGTGGCGGTCCAGCGGGTCGTCGGCCGCCGTCGGCGGCACGCCCGTGCCCGTCACGACCGATCCGTGCTCGGCCGGCGGTGTCGCCTGCTCCTCCGTCAGCGGGGCCGACGCGGCGACCTCGGCTGCCGCCGTGGTGCCGAACCCGTTGACCCCGGAGGCGTCGCCGGAGGCCGCCTCCAGCCCGCCGGTCGACCGGTCGAACTCGATCAGCTTCGTCTGGAGCAGCTCGATGAACTCCGCGCCGTAGCGGGCCCAGAAGCGCTCGAAGTTCTCCTTGATCGTGCCGCCGGTCAGGCCCAGCGACGTGCGTGGCGTGCTGAGCAACCCCGCCTCGCGCAGGCCGGCCAGCGTGCGATCCAGGGCGAGCGCGCCGGAGCGGTCCACGGCCAGTGATGGCCAGGTCGTCACCGTGGACTCGGGTAGCGCCTTGGTCACCAGAGCGGAGAGCGCGGCCTTTCCCCCCGACTCGACGAAGACCCCGACGCCCTCCTGGTGGAGCCGCCGGATGGCCGTGCTGAACGGCACCGGCAGGACGAAGTGGTCGGCCAGCAACTCGGCGAGCACGTCGTCGGGCTGGTAGTACCGCTGCAGGATGGGTGAGTACACCGGCAGGACCGCGGGCCGTTGGGGCAGGCTGCGGATCCGGTCCGCGAACACGGGCACGGCGGGACGCAGGATCGGCGTGTGGAACGGGAACGGCGCGTTCAGCTCCACCGCGCCGACCTGCAACGGGCCGGCAACCGCGAGCACGCGTTCCAGCGCGGTGCGAGGGCCGCTGATCACCGTCTGCCCGTCGTGGTTCTCCGTCGCCACCGCCATCAGCGGGTCCGCGATGAGCTCGATGATCTTCTTGGCCCTGTCGGTGTCGACCGACAGCGCGACCATCCCACCGTTTGTCAGCCCCAGCTCCTGGATGACCCGGACCCGCTCCGCGACGATTCGTGCGCCGTCGCCGATCGTGAACACCTGGGCAGCCACCAGCGCGGCGATTTCACCCAGGCTGTGCCCCAGGAGAACGTCGGGGCGCAGGCCGTGGTCGGCCAGTACGTGATAGGCGCTGACATCGGCACCGAAGATGGCCAACTGGGCCACCCACGGATCGTCGTCGAGTAGCTGGCGGATGTCGACCGGACCCGCTTCGAATAGGACGTCGCTGAGTCTCCGGCCGTACAAGTCGGTGGTGACCTCGTCAATTTCTTTGAAAACCTGCGCCACGTGCGGATACTGCTGATTCGCGGCAAGCAGTGCCTGGCCGTCGAAGGCACCCTGCCCCGGAAACATGACGGCAACCTTAGACTCGGGCATGTCAGTCCCCCACCAAACTGTCGTCGGGTCTTTCAATGCAGTCGACACGTGGTCGAAATCGCCGAGAAACTTGGAGGCTGGAACTCCGCGGAAGTGGCACACCCCATGAAGCCTCCGTGCCGGGGGGTCCCCGTGTCAGGGCGTCAATGGCTGTGGTGTAGCCGATTCAGAGAGTAGCGACATCGATCATCGATCGTCAATGGCCTATCGAAGGCTTTCGGGGAAATGACGCGGCCACCATCCAAAGTGGCGCATCCATCAATGCCGGTCGATGATCGAGAACCGGCAGCCACTGGATGTTGTTGCAGGTTATCAGTTTGATGATCTTCCGACTGTGATGATCGTCGTTCCTGGTGGAGTGCCATGTAAGTGACGTGTGTCACATCTTCTATTCCCCGCTGGACCGAACCTGATCATTGGCGCAAGTCGATCAAAGTCGGATGAAATCCCACAAAAATCTACGATGGCGCAACCCAAATGTGTCCACTGACAAGGCAAGACGTTCGGCCCGTCGGTGCTGTCGCCGTCCTCGGCGCGGCCTGCCGCTCCGGTGTTTCCGGTTCGGGTGTCGGGCGCCCTCGGACCGATTCACCCGTGCCCGGTGCACCGCGTCCGACGGTCGGGTGCCGTCGCCGGTGTCGGTTCGGCCGCATCGCGTCGACTCGCCGTGGCCGACCGCGACACCACTGAGGCAAGCGGTGAGCCGATAGCCTGGTGTCGGCCACAGTCGAGCGCCATGGAGGGGGAATGACCGAATCGACCGCGAACGCCGCCACGACCGTTCCCGGCGGTGGTCGCCAGTTACCTGATCTCTACCAGTCGGGCAGGTTCGTCACCTCGATCGGACTGCGACTCGACGAGGTGACCGGCAGCAGGGTGCACGGCTTTCTTGATCTCGACGAGGAACACCACACACCCTGGGGCGTCGTACACGGCGGCGTCTACACCACCGTCATTGAAAGCGTGGCCAGCATCGGAGCTTCGGCCGCCGTTCTCGACCGCGGAGAATTCGCGGTGGGGGTCAACAACAACACGGACTTCCTCCGGTCGGCGAAACGTGGCCGGGCGGAGGTGCTCGCGGAACCGCTGCACCAGGGCAGGAGCCAGCAGCTCTGGCACGCCGTCATAACCCGGGTCGAGGACGGCAAGCCGCTGGCGCGCGGTACGGTCCGACTGCAGAACCTGCCTCTCGAATCGAGCTGAACCGCCCCTGCCAGGCGGGGCGGTGAGCTGTCCCCGCGCAGACGTCAGGACCGGGACCGCGGCGGAGCTCGCCGCGGTCCTCGGCGGTCGCATGGTTCTCGGCACTGGTGCCGGCGTTCGCCGTCGACGGCGTCCGACGGCGCGTCGCGGGCGAGGGCGGCCCGGGTCAGCGCAGCACGGCGGCGAGCTGTTCGACCGCGTGGTCCACCTCGTCGGCGGTCACCACCAGTGGCGGGGCCAGCCGGATGGTCGAGCCGTGGGTGTCCTTGGCCAGGACACCACGCTCGGCGAGCCGCTCGCACGCCTGCCGCCCGGTCATCAGCGCCGGGTCGATGTCGACGCCGGCCCACAGGCCACGGCCCCGGACCGCGACCAGCCCCTCGCCGACCAGGGCGCGCAACCCGGAGTGCAGCCGGGCACCCAGGTCCGCCGAGCGGCGCTGGAACTCGCCGGTGGCGAGCAGCCGGACGACCTCGGTGGCGACGGCACAGGCCAGCGGGTTGCCACCGAAGGTGGAACCGTGCTCGCCGGGACGCAGCACGCCGAGTACCCCGGCGTCGCCGACCACCGCCGAGACCGGCACGATGCCGCCGCCGAGAGCCTTGCCGAGGACGTACAGGTCGGGGACGACGTTCTCGTGGTCGCAGGCGAAGGTGGCGCCGGTCCGGCCGAGCCCGGACTGGATCTCGTCGGCGACGAACAGCACGTCGTGCTCGGTGCAGAGGCGGCGCACCCCGGGCAGGTAGCCGGGTGGCGGGACGACGACCCCCTGCTCGCCCTGGATCGGTTCGAGCAGGACCGCGACGGTCGTCTCGTCGATCGCCTCGGCCAGCGCGGCCAGGTCCCCGTACGGGACGACGCGGAACCCGGGCGTGTACGGGCCGAAGTCGTCGCGGGCGGCGGGGTCGGTGGAGAAGCTGACGATCGTGGTGGTACGGCCGTGGAAGTTCCCCTCGGCGACCACGATGGTGGCCCGCCCGGCGGGTACGCCCTTCACCCGGTAGCCCCACTTCCGGGCGACCTTGATCGCGGTTTCGACCGCCTCGGCGCCGGTGTTCATCGGCAGCACCAGGTCCTTGCCGCAGAGCTGGGCCAGTTCCCGGCAGAAGTCGGCGAACCGGTCGTGGATGAAGGCCCGGCTGGTCAGGGTGAGCCGGTCGAGCTGGGTGCGTGCGGCGGCGACCAGCGCCGGGTGCCGGTGACCGAAGTTCAGCGCCGAGTAGCCGGCCAGGCAGTCCAGGTACCGGCGGCCGTCGATGTCGGTGACCCAGGCGCCCTCGGCCGAGGCGATCACCACGGGCAGCGGGTGGTAGTTGTGCGCCGTCCAGCGTTCGGCGTCGCGTACCGCCTCGGGGGTGCGCCGTACGTCGTCCACGAGCCCTCCTTCGTCCGCGACCGTGGGGCTCACCCGGTGAGCCTGCTCACTCCTCGCGCTCACGATCACTTGTTCGCCTCTCGTTCCCGCAGCACCAGGGTGCAGCACTTCGGTCCGCCGCCGGCCTTGCGCAACTCGGACAAATCAACACCGATTGTGTCGTACCCCCGATCGCGGAGCGCGGCGGACAGCCCGGTGGCCTGGGCCGGAAGCACGACGTGCCGCCCGTCGCTCACCGCGTTGAGGCCGAGCACCGCGGCGTCGGCCGCGGTGGCCAGGACGGCGTCCGGAAAGAGCCGGCGCAGCACGGCCTGGCTTCCGGGCGAGAAGGCCTCCGGCAGGTAGGCGACCGTCCGGTCGTCCAGCACACACAGCGCGGTGTCGAGGTGGTAGAAGCGGGGGTCGACGAGCTGCAACGTGATCACCGGCCGGCCGAAGACCTCCGACAGGTGGGCGTGCGCCGCGTGACTGGTCCGAAACCCCGTGCCGGCCAGCAGCAGGTCGCCGACGAGCAGGATGTCGCCCTCGCCCTCGTTGACGTACCTGGCCTCGTGCACCTCGAAGCCGGCCCGGTCGAGCCAGGCGGCGTACGCCGGAGCCTCCTCCGCGCGCTGCGGGTCGCGGAACCGCGCCGCGAGCGCCCGGCCGTCGATCACCGTCGCGCCGTTGGCGGCGAAGACCATGTCGGGCAGTCCGGGCAACGGTTCGATCTCCTCGACGATGTGCCCGAGGTCCAGGTACGTCTGCCGGAGCGTCTCCCACTGCCGGATGGCGAGCGCGGTGTCGACCGGTGTGGTCGGGTCCATCCAGGGGTTGATCGAGTACTCCACCGTGAAGTACGTCGGCCGGCACATCAGATACCGGCGTCGGGTCTGCCGGCGGGGCGGCGTCGGGCCGGACGGTACGGGCCCGCCGAGCAGCCGGTCGAGGCTGCGACCGGGGTCGGTGGTGTCACCCGGACCCGGTCGGAGGGGGGCGTGCAACGTCATGGTCCTGCTCCAGGTGGGTTGGGCGCGCCCGGCCTCCGTACGGCTCACGGGCTGGCGCCGGGACCCACGCTATGCGCGCCCACTCGGCAGGAACCACCGGTGAATCTTGCGTTCTGCGGCTGATCGTTGCGTCTCACCGGCACGACACGGCGATTCGTTGCGTGTCGGCGGTGGGCGTGCCCGCCACCGCGCGGACCCCGGCGCGGGGACGCGGTGGCGGGCACGCGGCGGGCGGCTCAGCGGACCCGGTCGGCGTCGATCTGGGTGAAGGTGACGGTGGCCGGGGAGTAGCCGGGGACGGAGAGCGTGAGGACGAGGACGTCGTCCACGTCGTCGCCATCCGGGAAACTCGTCACGGTGTACCCCTGCGGGGTGTTCCAGTTCGTCGGTGTGAAGACCAGCACCACCGGCGGAGCGGCCCAGATTCCGGTGCCCTGGCTCCTCACCTGCAGGGTGACCGGCCCGGCGGGCGGGTGGCTGAGCCGGGCGCGGAACGCCGCGCCGTGACCCTCCGGCACGCTGACGGCGGTCGGCTCGGCGATCACCGCCGGTGGCTGGTGGGCGTCGGTGCAGGCCACGCCGTTGACCCGCCAGTCGACCGGCGGCGGGTTCTCCCCGGTGTGGCTGCCGAGGAAGCCGAGCCACAGCGTCTCACCGGTGCGGACCGGCTGTGCCGTGTCCGCGTTGCGGACGGTGACCCGGTCCCCGTCCTGCGTGTAGTGGTGGCTCCACGTGCTGGTGAGTTGCTGGCCCGCGGTGAAGCGGAACTCGACGGTGTAGCCGGTCCAGGTGTCCCCGAGGTTCTTGACCTGCACGGAGGCGGAGAAGCCGGTGTCCCAGGTCGATGCGGTGTAGTCGACCGTGCAGTCGACCGCGGCCCGGGCGGGTCCGGCGGGTACGGCGACGGCCGTCGCGGCGGCCACCGCGACGGCGCCGAGCGTGGTGCGCAGCCGCGTCGGGAGTGTGTGTCTCATCGGAGTCCTCTCGGGAGGAAACGGGTGTGCGGGTGAGGCCGCCGAACACTCGGCGGCGGCATGATCCGCGTGACCCGACCACCCGCGCAGGCATCGAGAGTCTCCCATATATGACGGGTGTGTGGGAAGCTTGGAGCGCCGCGTCGGCCACGAGGTCGTCCTCGCCGGTGGCCCGGAACAGGGCGGCAACACCATGATCAACGGGTGGTAGGGTCCGGGCGTGTTCATCCGCCCATACCGATCAGACGACCGGGACGCCGTCCACGACATCTGCATCCGGACCGCCGACGCCGGACGGGACGCCTCCGGCTCGTACGCCGACCCGGACATCCTGCCGCACATCTTCGCCCACCCGTACACGGCGTTGGAGCCGGAGCTGGCGTTCGTCCTCGACCACGACGGCCGGGCGGTCGGGTACGTCCTCGGCACCGCCGACACCGCCACCTTCGTCCGGCGGTTCCGCACCGAGTGGCTGCCCCGGGTCGCGGACCGCTACCCGGCGCCGGCGGGAGCGCCCGGCACCCCGGACGAGGTCATGGCGCACCTGCTGCACACCCCGGAGCGGATGGTGCTGCCGGAACTCGCGGACTACCCGGCCCACCTGCACATCGACCTGCTGCCGGCCTACCAGCGGGCGGGCTGGGGCCGGAAGCTGATCGACACCCTGGTCGCGGCGCTGCGGCGGGCCGGGGTACCCGGCCTGCACCTGGGGATGCTCACCGAGAACCGGCCGGCCCGCGCCTTCTACGACCGGCTCGGCTTCCACGTCATCGACGTCGCCGACCCCGGTCCGCTCACGTACCTGGGGCTGCGGCTCTGACCGCCGCCCCGCCGTGGCGGGTGGGGAGGCCGTGGGGCGGGGTGACTCGCCTCGGGACCGTCCCCGCCCCGCGGTGGCCGGCGGGTGGGCCCGGTCGGGGCCCGGCCCACGGTCTCGCACGGTCGGTCCGTGCCTATGCTTGGCCGATGCCCGAGGGTCACACGGTCCACCGCCTGGCGGCGCGGCACGCCGCGCTCTTCGCCGGTGACAAGGTGCTGGCCAGCAGTCCTCAGGGCCGGTTCGCCGAAGGCGCCGCCCTGCTGTCCGGCGCCGTCCTCGACCGGACCGAGGCGTACGGGAAACACCTGCTGCACCACTACGACGGCGGTCAGATCCTGCACGTGCACCTCGGGCTGTACGGCAGATTCAGTGACGGCGCCGGGGAGCCACCCGAACCGGTGGGGCAGGTACGGCTCCGGCTCACCAGCGACCGGTACTGGCTCGACCTGCGCGGCCCAACCGCCTGCGAACTGCTCACCCCACCCGAGGCCGAGGCGCTGCGGGCCCGGCTCGGCGCCGACCCGCTACGGGATGACGCCGACCCCGACGCGGCGTACGCCCGGATCCGGCGCAGCCCGACCCCGCTGTTCGCGCTGCTGCTCGACCAGTCGGTGGTGGCCGGGACCGGGTTGATCTTCGTGACCGAGACGCTGTTCCGGGCCGGTCTGGCGCCGACCACCCCGGGGCGCGCACTGAGCCCGGAGGGCTGGCGGCGGATCTGGTCGGACCTGCGCGAGCTGATGACCGCGGCCGTGGCCTCCGGCCGGATCGACACCGTCCGTCCCGAGCACCTGCCGGAGGCGATGGGCCGGCCGCCCCGGGTGGACCGACACGGCGGCGAGGTGTACGTCTACCGCCGCGCCGGCCAGCCCTGCCACGTCTGCGGGGCGTCGATCCAGCGCGCCGATCTGGCCGGCCGGAACCTCTTCTGGTGCCCGACCTGCCAGCCGTGGCCATGATCGTGCCACCCGTGGTACCGCCGGTGGCCCCGGCGGTGCCGCGAAGGCCTCCCGGTCGTCGCCGTCGCCGACCGGAGGGCACCGGTCGGGGGTTGTCGGTCGGGGGCCGCGTTCAGAACCAGCGACGCTGCGGTGGCCGGATCGTCACCGAGCCGAAGATCACCCGGCTGCGTACCTCCAGCACCGGCGCGCCGGGCGGCGGCGGGCCACCCCGCAGCTTCGACTCCTTGCTTCCGAAGAAGGCCGTGCCGACGAGCCGTACGTCGATCCCCTCGGGCACGAAGATGGTCACCGAGCCGAAGATCGCCGTCGCCTCGACCGTGGTCACCGTCGACTGAAGCTGGGCGTCCTGGAGTTCGAGGTGGCAGTCGCCGAAGATCGACCGCACCTCCACGCGGGCCGGCACCACCCAGTGCCCCTTGCGGGACTCGTTGCCGAAGACCGCGACCAGTCGCTCCGGCGACGTCCCGGCCAGCGTCGCGCCGGGGCGGGGCGCCGACACCGGGTCGGTCGGCAGCGTCACCGGCAGGTCGGCGGTGAGCCGGGCCAGGTCACCCCGGGTGCGCGCGGCGTGGGCCGCGCCGGCCCGGTCGGCGTACTCGTCGAGGGTCAGCCGCCCTTCGGCCGTCGCCTGGCCGAGCAGCTCGACCACCTGTTCCCGCTCCCGGTCCGAGACCCGGATCAGGCTGGGATCGTTGCGTGGTTCCCGCTCCACGGTTGCCCAGCATATCGGCGCCGTGTCGCACCAGGTCAGCCGCGATCGCGTACGGGTTCGGCACGGGTGGGGGCGGCCCTCCGGCCGCCGCCGACGCGTGGGACGCCCTCGGCCGCCGCCGTGAGCAGGGCCCGGCCGGTGGGAGTCAGGACGTGCAGGGTGCGGCCTGCCGCCCGGTGGCTGCCCAGCAGCCCGCTGTCCCGCAGGACCGCCACGTGGTGGCTGACCGTGGCGGGGGAGACCCCGACGAGCCGGGCCAGCTCACCGGTGGTCAGACCGGCGGCGACGGCGTTCAGGACCGCCGCCCGGGTGGGTCCCAGCAGGCGGGCCAGCGGTGTCTGGCCGGTCCCGGGCACGGCCGCACGGGTGTCGGCCGTCGGCACGCCGTGGTCGACCGGATAGACGAGAACCGGCGCGAGTCGGGGATCGGCCAGCGCCACCGGGGCGCCCCAGCAGAAGTACGAGGGGATCAGTCGCAGCCCACGACCGGCCAGGTCGATGTCGAGATCGCCGGCGTAGTCCGCCTCGAGCACCGGCGGGTTCCACCGCATGCGGGGCCAGAAACTGCGCAGCAGGCCGTCGATACCGCCCTCCAGCAGTGCCCGGGTGCGCAGTACCCGATCCGCCTCGATCCGGCCCCGGACGAGGTCCTCGACCGGTTCGATCACCGTGGCGTGGTAGGCCCGCAGCACCTTCGCCAGGGCGACCCGCTCGCCGTGTTCACCGACCCGGTGCAGCCAGGCGGGGATGCCGTGCACCCGGTCCAGCTTGGCCAGCTCCCGCCGGACCCGCTCGCGGGGTGTGGCGAGGATCGCCTCGATTCCGGCGTCGAGCCCGAACTCGCCCTCGGCCGGGGTGAGGAAGTCGGGAAAGTAGGCGGCACGGGGCAACAGCGGCACCAGCAGGGAGCGGACGGCACGGGCGTGTCCGGAGTCGTTGAGCCGGGCCACCGCCGACCGGTGCCAGGACCGGTACGTCCGCCATCCGTGCCGGGACTGGAGGCGGTGCAGACTGAAGGTGAGCTCCCAGAACGGATCGGGTTCGGTGGCAACCCTGGTCCGGGCCAGGGCCGCCTCGTCGAACCGTATCCGCAACACGTAGCCGCCTCGCGAACGAGCGCCCAGCGCAATCCCTCGTCGACCGGGTGCCCATGGTAGTCCGGGTGCGATCCCCGCCGGCAGGAGGCGCGGGACGCCGCCGGCCGGCCCGCGCCGGGCGCCCGTCCGGCAGGCGTGATCCGACCCCCGGAGTGGCAGGCGGTGCCCCGGGCGCCGCGGCGGGACCGTCCGTCTGTCGCGGCGGGCGACACCCGGGTGCGCGGTCGCGGGTCAACACAGGGCGTCGGCGGCCTTCCGGGCGGCGACCAGCACCGGATCCCAGACCGGGGAGTACGGCGGGGCGTACCCCAGGTCGAGGCTGGCCATGTCGTGCACGGTCATCTTGGTCCAGAGCGCCACCGCCAGGACGTCGATCCGTTTCGCGGCTCCGGAGTGGCCCACGATCTGGGCGCCGAGCAGTCGGCCGTCGTGTCGCTCGGCGATCAGCTTGATCGTCATCGGCTCCGCGCCCGGGATGTAGCCGGCCCGGTTCGTCGACTCCACCCGTGCCGAGATGAACTCGAACCCGGCCTCGACGGCGTCCCGCTCGCGCAGTCCTGTCCGGCCCACCTCCAGACCGCACACCCGGGTCACCGCGGTGCCGACCACGCCGGCGAAGGTGGCGTACCCGCCGCCGATGTTGATTCCGGCGATCCGGCCCTGCTTGTTGGCGTGGGTGCCGAGCGCGATGTTGACAGACTGACCGGAGACCCGGTGTGTCGACTCCACGCAGTCACCGGCCGCCCACACCCCGGACGTTCCGGGGACCCGCATCCGGGGATCGACCCGGATCGCCCCGGTCGACCCGAGCGGCAGCCCCGCCTCGGCGGCGAGCGCGGTGTTCGGACGTGCGCCCAGACCCAGGACCACGACGTCGGCCGGCAGTGTCCCGGCGTCGGTGTGTACCCCGGTCACCCGGCCGTTGCGGGTCTGCAGGCCGGTGACCTCGATCCCGCTGCGCACGTCCAGGCCCAGCCTGCAGAGGGCCTCGCGGACCAGACACCCCATGTCGGGATCCACGGTGGACATCGGCTCGCGGCGTCGCTCGACGAGCGTGACGTCCAGGCCGCGCCGCGTCATGGCCTCGGCCATCTCCACGCCGATGTAGCCCCCGCCGACCACCACAGCCCGGTGTGGTCGCGGCGTGCCCTCCAGCCACCGCAGCAGGGCTGTGCCGTCGTCGAGGGTCTGTATCCCGAACACCCCTGCGGCGTCGGACCGGGCCCAGTCCGGAGTGACCGGCACGGCGCCCGCCGCGTACACGAGCTGGTCGAACCGCTCGCGGACCTCGCGGCCACCTCCGGTGAGATCGCGGGCCACCACCTCGCCGCGTTCCAGGTCGAGGGCCAGCACCTCGTGTCGGGTGCGGACGTCGATCCGGTACCTGTCCCGGAAGGTGGCCGGGGTTCGGATCACCAGCTTGCCGACCTCGTCGGTCTCCCCGCCGATCCAGTACGGGATGCCGCAGGCCGAGTACGAGGTGTGGTGCCCGCGTTCGAAGACCACGATCTCCAGGTTGTCCGGGTCCCGCCGACGGCGGGCCTGGGAGGCGGCGGACATTCCTGCCGCGTTGCCGCCGATCACCACCAACCGTTCTGCCATCGCCGCCGTACCACCACCTCGTCGGTATCGCCCACCACACCGGTGGCAGTCCGGCGGTGGGTGGCGCCGGTTTCTTACCCCGGTGGCGACCGGCTCTTACCCCGGAGGCGGCAAAACCTTCTCGGCGGCGGCGACGGTCACCCGTGGGGGGCGTCGGTGGGTACGGCCGGAAACAGGACTGGACATTAACAGTTAACAGTCCTAATAATTGTTGCGTTCGTCGATGGCCGTGAGTGTCGACGCCGGTGGAGGCTGCCATGAGACGTCGCAGAAGTCTTGTCCTGTCCGTCGTCGCCGGTCTGCTGGTCGCCGCCGGTGCCGTCTGGGTCACCGGTCCCGCACACGCGGCCGGGCCGACCGCGACCTTCGTCAGGGTCTCCGACTGGGGCTCCGGCTGGGAGGGGAGGTACACCATCACCAACGGTGGCTCCACCGTGATCGACGGCTGGTCGTTGACGTTCGAGCTGCCTGCCGGAACCGCGGTGGGAACCTACTGGGACGCGCTGTTGACCTCCACCGGTCAGCGGTACACCTTCACCAACCGGTCCTGGAACGGCACCGTCGCCCCGGGCGCCTCGGTCTCGTTCGGCTTCATCGGCGTCGGCTCCGGCGTCCCGACCAACTGCACCCTCAACGGTGCCCCCTGCGGCGCCGGCACCCCGCCGACCACCCCACCCACCACGACCACGCCCCCGACCACCCCGCCCACGACCCCACCCACCACACCGCCGACCAGCAACCCTCCCACCACCAACCCGCCCAACCCGGGCCTGGGACGGCACATCCTCACCGGCTACTGGCACAACTTCGACAACGCGGCCGTCGAGTTGCGCCTGCGCGACGTGCCCGCCGAGTACGACGTGATCGCGGTCGCCTTCGCCGAGGCGACCAGCACCCCCGGCGCGGTCACCTTCGGCGTCGACCCCGGGCTGTCGGCCGCGCTCGGCGGCTACACCGACGCCGAGTTCGGCGCGGACGTCCGAACCCTGCAGTCCCGGGGCAAGAAGGTCATCATCTCGGTCGGCGGCGAGACCGGCCGCGTCGTGGTCGACGACGCCGCCTCGGCGGCCGCCTTCGCCGACAGCGTGTACACCCTGATCCGGCGGTACGGCTTCGACGGGGTCGACATCGACCTGGAGAACGGGCTGAATCCGACCTACATGGCGCAGGCGCTGCGCGCGCTGCGTGACCGGGTGGGTCCGAGCCTGATCATCACGATGGCGCCGCAGACCATCGACATGCAGTCGCCGTCGGTCTCCTACTTCAGGCTCGCCCTCGACATCCGGGACATCCTCACCGTCGTCCACACCCAGTACTACAACTCCGGCTCGATGCTCGGCTGCGACCAGTCCTTCGCCCACACCCAGGGCACCGTCAACTTCCTCACCGCGCTGGCCTGTCTGCAGCTGGAGGCCGGACTCCGACCCGACCAGGTGGCGCTCGGCCTCCCGGCCGGACCCGGCGCCGCCGGGGGTGGGGTGGTGCCCCCGACGATGGTCAACCAGGCGCTCGACTGCCTGGCCCGGGGCACCAACTGCGGGAGCTTCCGGCCGCCGCGCACCTACCCCGGCATCCGGGGCGCGATGACCTGGTCGATCAACTGGGACGTGACCAACGGCAACGCCTTCGCCCGTACCGTCCGGCCCCACCTGGACACCCTGCCGTGAACCCGTGACGGCCGGGGACCGGCCGTCGGCCCGCCGCGGCGCTCAGCGGGGGCCGGCGGCCCGGACCCGGCTTCCGCCACCCGCGTCCGCGACGCCGGATCGGGTGCGGCGCAGCCAGAGCAGGCCGAGCACCGGCAGCACCAGCGGGACGTACCCGTAACCGCCGCCGAAGTCGGACCAGACGGTGTCGTCCGGGAAGAGCGCCGGGCGGAGCAGGCTGAGCGCGCCGACGCCGAGCACCCCGGCGAACTCCACGGAACAGCAGATCACCGCGGTGCGGCGCCCGACCGCGTCGCCGCGGGCCAGCCCCACGGTGGCCACGATGTAGATCACCGCGGCGAGCGCGCTGAGCAGGTACGCCACCGGCGCCTTGTCGAACCTGGTGGCGATCTGCACGGTCGCCCGGGCGGAGGCGGCGATCGCGAAGAGGATGTAGACCGCGACCAGGGCCCGCCCCGGACCGCTGTTGGTCCGCCGTCCCAACCGCTGGGTGGCCCGGTCCCCACCCCGGTCGCCCGGCGGGGTGGCGTGCTCGGGCGCGGTCGGCCGGGCTCCGGCCCGGTCGACCGGCCGGGGCGCGGGCTCAGACACCGGGCACCTGCCAGGTCTGCTGGAGGCGCACCACGACCACCGGAATGACCAGGCAGACCACCGTGACGATCACCGAGCCCCAGCGGGTCGGCTCCATCCGGGCCAGCACCCCGGCCAGCGGCGGCAGGCAGACCAGCGTGAGCAGATAGCCGGTGAAGGTGCCGGCGTCGGCGGGCCGCTCTCCGCCGGCCCAGGCGGCCAGTGCCGTGACGGCGAGCGCGAGCACGACCAGTTCCACCACGGCCAGACCGACCAGGTGCGAGCGGTCCGGTGGCCGGTTGCGGATGGTGGCCACCAGGCTCCAGGCCGCGAGGACGAGCGGCAACGCGATCGACAGTGTGGCCAACAGGTCGTTCATCGGCCGGCCCACCGGTTCGGCCGGGACCTCGCCGACGCGGTCCGCGATTCGCTCACCGGCGCAGTCTACTAAGCGATGTAGTAGCCCGGACCGGCGGCGTGCCCGGGGACGGCCAGCCTGGCCGGGGTATCAGTCCACTTCTATGATTGACCGCACCCGCACCGACGGGTCCCCCGGGAGACGCCGCGTGGTCGTGACGGAGGTATGGGCCCTGCTGATGGTCGGTGCCCTGGTGCTGTTGGCCCTCGCCGGGCTCGCGGTACTGGCCGACCGTCCCCGGACCCCCCGACCGGATCCGGCCCGGCTGTGGATCGCCGCCGAGGAGTTGGTGGCGCACGCGGTGCGGATCCGGGCCGAGGCCGGCCGGGCCGCCACGGTGGCGAGCGACACCCGGACCGCGCAGGTGGTGGCCGAGCGTGCCCGGGACGCGGCCTGGGCGGCGCAGGAGGCGGCCGAGCGGCACTACGAACAGGTGCGCCGGGCGGTCGCGGCCGCCCGGGAGGCGGCCCGGCAGGCGCGCACCGGCGTGGCGGCCGGGAACAGTCACGGTTCGGAGGCGACGGCGGTCACGGGACCGGCGGCGGTGGCCGCCGCGCCGCCGGCAGCGGCCACCGACGACGTCGACCGCGGCCGGACGCTGTCCCGGGCGGCGCTGTCGGCGTACCGGCGGGGCGACATCTCCCTGTCACAGCTGCGGGAGGTGTTCCGGCTCGCCGGAGACGGTGATCCCCTGGGCGGGGAGCGGTACCGGCAGCTCGACCAGGCCCGGGTGCGGCTGATGGCGGCCCGCCGTGAGTACGACCGCGCGGCGGTGGCGGCCCGCCGGGCCGAGCAGGCGGCGTGGGTCGCCGAGGTGGCGGCCCGGGCGCTGCTGGAGGAGGCGGTGCGGTCCGCGGTCGAGGCAGACGAGGCGATCATGCTGGCGCAGCGGCACAGCCGGCGCCGCGACCGGCGTTTCGGGGCGTCCGGGCGGCGGGGCGGCACCCGGGAACGCCGCGCGGTTCCGGCCCGGCGCACCCACCAGCCGGCCGGCCCACCGCCCCGCGGCGGCGGGGTCGGGTGACCGCCCGAGGGGACCCGTGCGGGCCGGCCGGTGCGTTTCCGCCCGACCACCGGCGCGGTGCCGGTCGAGCCCACCCCGGGGTGCCGGGCGCGCCGCCGGCCGGACCGGTGTGCTACGAAAGACCCACCCGGTCATCAGGAGAGAGGCCCAGCTCGTGCTCAGGTTCGGACTCTTCGGCACCGGTCACTGGGCCGCAGAGGTGCACGCTCCGGCGCTCGCCGCCCATCCCGGGGTACACCTCGCCGGCGTCTGGGGTCGCGACCCGGCCAGGGCCCGGGCGTTGGCCGAGCGGTACGACGTGCCGGTCTTCGCCGACGTCGACGCGCTGATCGAGGCGGTGGACGCGATCTCCGTCGCGCTGCCGCCGGACGTCCAGGCCGACATCGCGGTGCGGGCCGCGACCGCCCGCCGCCACCTGCTGCTGGACAAGCCGCTCGCGTTGAGCCTGCCGGACGCCGACCGGGTCGTCACCGCGGCGGAGCAGGGCGGGGTCGCCTCGATCGTCTTCTTCACCCGCCGCTTCCAGCCCGAGGTCGCCGGCTTCCTCGCCGCCGCGGCGGCCACCGGGGGTTGGCACGCCGCCCGCTGCGTCATGTACACCTCGATCTTTCAACCCGGCAGCCCGTACGGTGGCTCGGCCTGGCGGCGGACGCACGGCGCGCTGTGGGACATCGGCCCGCACGCGCTCTCGCTGGTCCTGCCGGTGCTCGGCCGGGTCACCCGGGTCGCCGCGATGGACGGGCCCCGCGGCACGGTGCACCTGATGCTCGGGCACGCCGAGGGGGCGACCAGCACGCTGTCGCTGACCCTGGACGCCCCGCCCGGCGCGCTGGCCTCCGAGTTCGTCTTCTACGGCGAGAACGGCATCGACGTCGTGCCGCAGGGTTCGGGCACGCGGGCCGAGACGTTCGGCCTCGCGATCGACCAACTCCTCTCCGAGGTCGACGCCGGCACCCGGGACCACCGGTGCGACGTGCGGTTCGGCCGGGAGGTGGTGGCGGTGCTGGCCGCGGCCCAGACGGCCCGGGAGCGGGGGCGTACCGTCACGGTCTCGTCCTGACCGGGCCGGCACCGACCCGTTCCGGCGGAATCGCCGGGCACGCCCCGTGGTGGGTGCGCGGGGCCGCTACGACTCGTTCGGGTGACGCTCCCCGCGGATCTGCGCCTCCGCGCGTTCCAGCGCCCGCTGCTCGGCGAGGTGGCTGCGGCGGATCCGCTGACGCTGTCCCCGGGAGCGGAGGACCTGTCCCGCCTTGGCGAGCACGACGGTGCCGGTCAGCAGGGCCAGCGCGGCCAGCGCCGGGAGCCGGTTGGCGACCGCGACCATCCCGGCGAGCACGACGAGGACGAACACCGAGTACGGGCTGATCCGCCGCACCGTGCGGACCTGGAAGGCGAACAGGGCGACCAGGTAGACCACGACCCCGCCGTAGAGCACGTACGGGTCGATCCCGTGGGTCGCCACCCGGTCGTCCGACGCCGCCGGGTCGACGATGGCGGCCAGGATCCGCTTGATGCCCAGGGAGAGCAGGATGATCCCGAAGACCATCATCAGGTGCAGGTAGGTGTAGGCGTCGCGGGCGAGCGCGGCGCGGGCCGCCCCGTGTGTCCGGCGCAGCACGCGTTCGGCAGCGATGGCGCGGACGTCGAAGTACGCCCACCAGAGCGCGGAGAGCAGCGCGGTGCCGAGGATGACCGCACCGAGGACCGACCAGGTGATCGGTAGTCCGGCCTGCAGACCCGGCCCGATGCCGAGGGCGATCACCGACTCGCCGAGGGCGACCAGGATGATCTGGGCGTGGCGGTCCGCCCAGTGGCTGGCCGAGACGACGGTCGACCCCCGGACCGGCAGGATCAGCACGCCGCCGTACACGACGACGACGGCGAGTACCCACAGCCCGTACCGGATCGTCGACCCGAGGATCCCCTCACCGCCGAAGAACGCGGCGAGGAACAGCAGGGCCGTGGCGACCACGGGAGGCGTCGCGAGCCTGCCCAGGTTGGCCCACCGGTCCGGGTCGCCCCGGGTCGCGTACCGGAAGGCGGCGAGCTGGAGGGACTGGACCACCAGGTAGCTGGCGGCGAACACCAGGTCACCGGGCGGTCCGGGAGGCCGGTCGCGGAACGTTTCCGGGATGGAGACCGCGGCGACGAAGACCGCGGCCATGGTCGCGAACGCGAACAGCGTCAGCGGACCCTGGTCGATCCGGACGGTGTTGCCGAGCAGGCTGAAGCTGGTCCAGGTGGACCAGAGCAGGGCCAGCAGCACGAAACTGGCCAGCAGGGTCTGCCCGCGGAAGTGCGTGGCCGAGGTGGTGGTGACGTTGAGGAAGGCGAAGACGTAGACCAGGTCGAAGAAGAGTTCGAGTTGCGTCACCCGGGCCCCGGGTGCGGCGGGTTCGGGCTGGGCCCGGAGCCGCCGCTGGTCAGCCTTCACTCCGCCTAGTCTGACAGGATTTCTGCTGATCTGGGCTGGTTGGTGGCATCGGATGCCCGGGATCAGTCCTGGCCCAGCCGGGCCAGCAGCTCGGGACCACGCCGGGCCAGCCGGCGGTGGGCGAGGCGGCCGAGTCCCCAGCCCAGCAGGACGCCGCTGGCCACGCCGACCGGGGTCGCCGACCAGAGCAGGGTCGCACTGCCGGCCCGGGTGCCGCACCACAACAGGGCGGCGGTCGGGGCGGAGACCACGGCGAGCAGGCCGAGGGTCAGCCAGACGAGCCCGCCGACCGGCCCACCGTCGGAGCCGGGGTTGCCACCCCGGCGGTGCGGGTCGGCCATCCGCACCGGCACCAGCACCGAGACCAGCACGATCAGCCCGGCCCCGCCGCCGAGGACGACCGGCAGCAGCGCCGTCACCCAGGGCACGGTCCACCAGCGCACCGCACCGACCAGGCCGGCGAGGGTGAACAGCACGGTGGTCGGCGCGGCGTTGAGCAGCCAGGCGACCTGCCGGCCCCGGACGTCGGCCCGCTCCGACCCGGGCACCATCAGGGTCAGCCACAGTCCCGTCCCGTCGGAGCTGTACAGGTGCGCCGAGCAGGCGACCAGCATGGTCGCGGTGACCAGCCCGGCCAGCGGCAGCAGGTCGCCGAGGTCGACCAGCAGCGGCATCAGCACGAAGACCAGCCCGTACGTCAGGGCGAAGCTGGTGTGGTGGATCCGTACCAGGTCGCGCCACCAGGTGCGCAGCTCCTTGTGGACGACCGCGCCGAACGCGGCCCCGCCGACCCGCGCCGGCCGGCGGGGCCGGGGACGCCGGCGCAGGCGGGTCACCGGCGGGACGGCCGGCCGGTCCAGCAGCCGGGCCCAGCCGAGTACGGCGACGACGACCAGCCCGGCCAGCCCGGCCAGTGCCCCCACCGCCGGCAGCCAGGCGCCCCGGCCGGCCGCCTCCACCGCCACCAGCGGCCAGCCGGACGGCAGGAGCCGCAGCACCCGGGCGGCACCCGCCGGTACCCCGGCGTCCAGCGGGTTCGTCCCGCCGCCCAGCGCCACGAACACCACCCAGCACTGGGCCGCGGCGGCGGTCAGCACCGCCCAGGGCAGGGCGGCCAGGGCGGCGCTGACCCGTCCCCCGAGCACGGCCCCGAGCGCCGCCACCACCACGCGGGCCAGCACCACCAGCAGGACCGTCAGCAGGACCGCCCCCGGCACGCCGAGCAGCGCGGCGGCCGGGTCGAGCCGGGCGCCGTACGCGACCAGGGCGGCCAGCCCGACCAGGGTGGTCAGCGGCCCGACCCCGACCAGCGCCGTACCGAGCAGCCCGAGCACGAGTTCACGGCGCCGCATCGGCAGGAGGGTGAGGTGTTCCGGGCGGATCCCCGGGTCGCCGCCGACGACGGCCGGCCCGACCAGCCACCCGAGGAGCACGCCGGCGAGCGCGAGGGCGAGCAGGTCGCCGCCGTGGGCGACGTCGTACCGGGTGGCGAACCGGAACAGACCAGCCGCCCCGGCGAGGCCGCCGAGCACGCCGAAGCCGAGGTGGAACACCTGGGCGCCGGTGAAGGACCGGCGCAGCAGGGTCGCCCGCAGCCCGATCAGGACGCCAACCACGACAGCTCCTCCCCGCCCGGCGCCGGCGCGCCGACCAGGTCGACGAAGGCGTCCTCCAGGCTCCGACGGCCGCGTACCGCCTCCAGCGGGCCGGCGGCGGCGATCCGGCCCCGGTGCATCACCCCGACGTGGTCGCAGACCTGCTCGACCAGCGCCATCACGTGGCTGGAGAGGATCACCGAGCCGCCGGCCGCCACGAACCGGCGCAGGATCGCCCGGATGGTGGCGGCGGACACCGGGTCGACCGCCTCGAACGGCTCGTCCAGGACCAGCAGTCGGGGCGCGTGCAGCAGCGCCGCGGCCAGCCCGATCTTCTTGCGCATCCCCGCCGAGTAGCCGAGGACCAGGGTCCGCTCGGCACGCGCCAGGTCGAGGACCCGCAGCAGCTCGTCGACCCGCTCCGCCAGGACGTCACCGGGCATGCCGCGCAGCCGACCGAGGTAGGTCAGCAGCTCGCGGCCGGTCAGCCGTTCCGGGAAGGCCAGACCGTCGGGGAGGACCCCGACCTGCCGCTTCGCCCTGACCGGGTCACGCCAGACGTCCACGCCGAAGATCTCCGCCCGGCCCGCGTCCGGGCGGAGCAGCCCGACCGCCATCGACAGGCTGGTGGTCTTACCGGCGCCGTTCGGGCCCACCAGGCCGAAGAAGGAACCCGCCGGCACGGTCAGGTCGACGTGGTCCACCGCGGTGGTGTCGCCGAAGTTCTTGACCAGTCCGGCGAGGCGCAGCGCCGCCGGCTGGTCGGGGTTCGTGGTCATGCCGGTCACGCTATGGATCACCGACCGCGACCGGTATGCGGCTGGACGCCCGACCGGGGTGGAGAAAACCCCACCTCCTCCGGCACCTGGCCCCATGTCGCCGGGCACCGACGCCGTCCAGACTTGTCGGATGACCCTCGCCCCGGTACGCCGCCGCGCGTTGGCCCTGCTCCACGGCCTGGCGCTGGCCGGACTGGGTGCCGCCAGCGCGGTGTCGCTCGCGGTTCACCTGGTCTTCCTGGTCGTCGGCTTCGGCCTGGGCGTGGTCATCCTGCCGCCACTGGTGATCCGGGCGGGCCGACCGTTGGCCGACCTGGCCCGGCGGCTCGCCGCCGCCTGGTCGCGGGTGGAGGTCGCGCGACCGTACCGGCCGCAGCCGGCCCGCCCGACGCCGGACGCCGAGGGCCGCTACCCGCGCAACGGCCGGCTCTACCGCCGCCCGTGGGTGCCCGCCCTGCTCGACTGGATCGACTGGCTGCTCGGCGACCCGGCGACGTACCGGGATCTGGCCTGGTTGGCGCTCAACCCGGTGGTCGGGACGCTGCTCGGCGGGGCGCCGGCCGCGCTGGTCGTCACCGGTGTCTGGTACGCGGTCAGCCGGGCCGGCACCGACTGGTGGGCGCTGCCGCTCGGGCTGGGTGCGGTGGTCGCGGGGCTCGCCGCGGCCCCAGGGCTGGTGGCGGCGCACGGCCGTTGGACCCGGCTGCTGTTGCGTCCGCCCCGGGACGAGCCCGGCCGGCTCCGCGTCTGGTACGGCCGGCTGCTGCTGACCCTGCTCCGGCTGCTCGTCCTGCTCGGCCTGAGCCTGCTCGCCCTGCCGCTCGCCGTGCTTGTCGCGCTCGCGCTGCCGCTGGGGTACGCCCTCGGGGCCGGCGTCCTGCTCGCCCCGCTGATCGAGGCCGTGCGTCACCTGCCGGAGCTGCGTCGACGGTTGGCCGGGCGGTGGTCGGGGGTGGAGGTGCCGACGCCGTACCTGCCTCGACCGAAGCTGCCGCGGCGCCGCCCGGACGGGCACTACCGAGTCGGCGACCACCTGTACCGGACCGAGCGGTGGGCGGGCCGCCACCTGCGGCTGCGCTGGCTGATCCGGGACGGGGCGACCTGGCGCGACCTGCTGTGGCTGCCGCTCGACCCGGTCGTCGGCGGGCTGGTGCTGGCCGCGCCGCCGGCCGCGCTCGGCTACGGACTGTTCGGGCTGGTCGTGCCCCGCCTGGCGGCGCTGCTGCTCGGCGCGGACCCGGGGCGGACCGCCGGCGGCTGGTACGGCGCGGTGGCCGGCTCACCGGCCGCGGCGATCCCGGTCGGGCTGGCCCTGGCCGTGCTCGGCGTGCTCACCGCCTCGCCGGCGCTGCGCGCCAACGGCCGGTGGGTGCGGCTGCTGCTCGGCCCGACGGAGCGGGCCCGGCTCGCGCTGCGGGTGCGGCGGCTCACCCAGACCCGCGCCGACGCCACCGAGGCGCAGGCCGCGGAGCTGCGCCGGATCGAACGTGACCTGCACGACGGGGCACAGGCGCGGCTGGTCGCGGTGGGGATCAACCTCGGCACGGTCGAGTACCTGCTGGACCGGGATCCGCAGGCGGCTCGGGCGCTGCTGGCCGAGACCCGGGAGGCGGCGGCGAAGGCCCTTGCCGAGCTGCGCGACCTGGTCCGGGGCATCCACCCGCCGGTGCTCGCCGAGCGGGGACTCGCCGACGCGATCCGGGCGTTCGCCCTGGACCTGCCGGTCCGCACGCAGGTCGACGTCGAGCTGCCCGGCCGGGCCGAGCCGCCGATCGAGTCGGCCGTCTACTTCGCGGTCAGTGAGCTGCTCACCAACGTGGTCCGGCACGCCCGGGCGGAGCGGGCCACGGTCGAGCTGCGGTACGGCGACGGCCGACTGCGGGTCGCGGTCCGGGACGACGGTCAGGGCGGGGCGGACCCGACGCGGGGCAGCGGGCTACGCGGCGTCGAACGGCGGCTCGGTACATTCGACGGCGTCGTCGCGGTGGACAGCCCGCCGGGCGGCCCGACCACCGTGACCCTGGAGGTGCCGTGCGTGTTGTCCTCGCCGAGGACCTCTACCTCCTGAGGGACGGCCTGTCCCGGTTGCTGACCGCCCACGGCTTCGACGTGGTGGCGGCGGTGGAGACCGGCCCGGAGCTGCGGGACGCGCTGCTCGGGCTCCGCCCCGACGTGGCCGTGGTGGACGTACGGCTGCCGCCGACCCGGACCGACGAGGGGCTGCAGGCGGCGCTGGCGGCCCGCCGGGAGATCCCCGGGCTGCCGGTGCTGGTTCTCTCCCAGCACGTCGAGCAGCTCTACGCCCGGGAACTGCTCGCCGACGGCAGCGGCGGGGTGGGGTACCTGCTCAAGGACCGGGTCTTCAACGCGGAGCAGTTCGTCGACGCGGTGCGCCGGGTGGCCGGCGGCGGGCTGGCGATGGACCCGGACGTGATCGCCAAACTGCTCGCCCGGACCCGCCGGGAGGAGCCGATGGGCCGGCTGACCCCCCGGGAGCGGGAGGTGCTGGCGCTGATGGCCGAGGGGCGTTCCAACCACGCGATCGGGCAGCGGCTCTTCCTCAGCGCGAGCGCGGTGGGCAAGCACATCGCGAGCATCTTCGGCAAACTCGGCCTCGCCCCGTCCGACGACGACAACCGCCGGGTGCTGGCGGTGTTGGCGTACCTGAACGGCGCGGCCGACGCGTGAGGCCGCGCCCCGGCCACCGGGCCCCGCCGCCGTCGCCCGCTCAGGGAAGCCGGAGGATCGCCTCGCCGACGTCACCGGGGGACCGGAACTCGTCGGCGGGCAGCGACCGGAGCATGTGCAGCGTGGCGGTGTCGAGGCCGACCTCCTGGGCCCACCGGACGAGATCCTCCTTCGACACCGGGTAGTCCAGCCGCGACAGGTGCTCCTGCAGCTCCAGCACGTCAGGTTTCATGCGCGCGGAGTACCCGCCTGCCCACCCGCCACACCAGGGCCACCTCTGGTGGCCGGCGCCGGGTTTGTCCGGCCGTGGCCCGGGTAGCCCGGGGGCATGCGGATTCATCGGCTCGACGCGCCGAGCGACTTCGACCCCCTGCTGGAGCGGATCGGTTCGGCCCGCGTGGTGATGCTCGGCGAGGCCAGCCACGGGACGTACGACTACTACCGGATCCGGGAGCAGATCACCCGGCGTCTCATCGCCGAGTGCGGCTTCTCGTTCGTCGCCGTGGAGGGGGACTGGCCGGACTGCGACCTGGTGCACCGGTCGGTGACCGCCGCGCCGGACGGCGAGGTGGACCCGCAGAGCGCGCTGGAGCGCTTCGACCGCTGGCCGACCTGGATGTGGGCGAACGCCGAGGTGGCCCGCTTCTGCCGCTGGCTGCGTGCCTGGAACCTGACCCGGCCGGAGCCGGACCGGGTCGGGTTCCACGGGCTCGACGTCTACAGCCTCTGGGAGTCGATGCAGGCCATCCTCGACTACCTGGGCGAGGAGGACCCGGCGTCGCTGGAGGCGGCGCAGGAGGCGTACCGCTGCTTCGAGCCGTACGGCAGCCGGATCGAGGAGTACGGCGTGGCCAGCCGGTTCGTCTCGGCCCGCTGCGAGGACGAGGTCGTGCGGCTGCTGGCCCGGATGCGCCGGCGTGCCGCACAGGACGGCCCCGGCGACTTCTCGGCGTGGCAGAACGCGGAGGTCGTGGCCGAGGCGGAGAAGTACTACCGGACGATGGTCGGCGGCGGGCCGCAGTCGTGGAACGTCCGGGACACCCACATGGCCGACACCCTGGACCGGCTGCTGCGGTGGTACGGCCCGCGGGCCAGGGCGGTGGTCTGGGCGCACAACACCCACGTCGGCGACGCCCGCGCCACCGACATGGCGCAGAGCGGCATGATCAACATCGGCCAGCTCGCGCGGCAGCGGTACGGCGCCGGGAACGTGATGCTGGTCGGGTTCGGCAGCTACGAGGGGACCGTCGTCGCGGCCGACCGCTGGGGTGCGCCGCACCGGGTGATGACCGTGCCACCGGCCCGGCCCGGCTCGCTGGAGGAGCGGCTGCACACCCTGCTGCCCGACCGGGCGCTGCTGATCCTCTCCCACGGCGACAAACCGGACTGGCTCACCGAGGAGGCGGACCACCGGGCGATCGGGGTGGTGTACGACCCGTCGTTCGAGGCGTGGGGCAACTACGTCCCCACCCGGCTCGGCGACCGGTACGACGCCTTCGTCTGGTGCGACCACACCACCGCGCTGCACCCGCTGCCCGCCCCGGTCGCCCCCGGCGAACTGGAGACCTACCCCTCCGGGGTGTAGCCCCGGGGTGGCAGGTCGCCGAGCCGCCCGGCGAGGACCAGCCGCTCGTACGCCCACCGCCACTCGTCGCACCGGCTCCGCCCGCACCGGACGCACACCCGCGACTCCGGGTCGTCGGCGTGGGTCAGCAGCGTGGCCCGGAAGTGCGCGGCCATCTCGTCGGAGACGGCGACCGGCCCCGACGGTGGCACCGCGTCGCCGGGCCTCACCGCCGACCCTCCCACCGTCGGCTCTCCCACCGGCACCCGTCGACGTCGCGGGCGTGGCGGGTCTGCCACCGCCGCAGCGCCGCCTTCACCCGGTCGGCGTCGTTCGCGGGCGGCTTTCGCATCCCGCACGTGGTACCTCCTGCCGTCCGGTCGGTTGGATCGGCACCGAGGCGGGCGGGGTCGGCACCCGCCACGCCGGCATGGCGGGAACCGGTGGCCCAGCACCCGCCCCGGGCCTGGGTAGATGGTGTTCGGCGATGTGACGGAGCAGAATGACGTCAAGTTGATGATGCTTATACGCAAAGCTCATGGTTTCGATACGCTCATCGAGATTCGCCGAACAGGTCAGGTCAGCCGCCCACCCGTCCGAGGTATCCCATGCCGAGTCGCTCGCCGTCAGACTGCCACCGATGTGGCACCCGACTCGCCCGGGACAACCACACCGGACTGTGCGGCGGATGTCGTCGGGCAACGGCGAAGGGCCTACTGTCACCGCCGTCGGTGCCAGCGAACTTCTGGCGTACGAAGGAACTGCTCGACGCGTTCGCCGAGCGTCACATCGGGCACGTCATCCGGGCGTACCGGCATCACCCGTATCACGGTCCTCGGCCGCTTCCCCAGGACGTCGTCGCCGGCTGGATGGGGCAGTCGCAGGCTCAGCTCAGCCGCTTGGAGAACGGCCCCGGCCTGCGCGATCTCGATCGACTCGTCGCCTGGGCAACCTTGCTCGGAATGCCCGCCGAACTGCTGTGGTTCGCGCTTCCTGGCGCGTCGGCGCCTCGGGCCGCACACGAGGCGGACAGTTTCGGGCTGTCCTTCATCCGTGCGCTTCGTGCTGCGGATCGACAGGTCGGCGGTGCCCATCTGTATGCGACCGTCACCACCCACCTCAACCGCCACTGGCACCCGCGCCTCGGGCGTTCCGAGGGAGGGACGAAAGATGAAACCTCCTTGGCCGGCGTTGCCCTGCTCAGCGAGATGGCGGGGTGGATGGCGCTGGACAGCGGCTCCAAGGAGGCCGCCCAGCGGCACCTGACACGGGCCGCGAGACTCGCGGCGGCCAGCGGCGACACCCAGCTGACCGCCCAGAGTTACGCGAGCCTGAGCCACGTGGCGCGGCTGCGGGGCAACGGCGCGGAGGCTCTGGCCCACGCCGAGACCGGCTTACGACACCTCCGGAGCGGCCCACCACATGGGCCACTTGCGGCTCGGTTGCTCATCATGCGTGCGTGTGGCCTGGCGGCATCGGGAGATCCGGCCGGGGCCGTCGCGGTGACAGCGGAAGCGGAGCGGGAGTTCACCAACGGCGGTGGAGATGGGTCACCGTGGCTGAGCCCTTTCGACGCGGCATCGTTCGCGTCCGAGGCGGCCTGGTGTTTCCTCCGCATTGGCGACCATCCGACGGCGGTCACCTGGCTGGACCAGGCACTCGTGTACCGAGACGCGAGCCGGGTACGGAGTCGTGCCCTCGCACAGCTCATGCTCGCTGTGGCGTTGCTCGGCCAGGGGCGGGTCGACCAGG
>CALGAM010000071.1 GCA_937951935.1 uncultured Micromonospora sp.
CCGGTGTGCGTGCGGTCGTACTCGGCGCGCCAGAAGCCGCCGTGGATCACCACGACCAGGGGGCGGGGGGACGGTCCCGGGGCCGGGGCGCGCAGGTCGGCGACGTGGTCGGGATGGTCGCCGTACCGGACCTGGGCGTCGGGCGGCGGCGCCGGCCGGGAGAGGACCGCGCGGGGGTCGGCGGGCGGGGGCGTGGCGTCGCCGGGAACGGCCACCGGGTTGTCAGCCATGGCCGGACCGTACCGGGTGCGTCGCCGGGCCGGTCGGACGGGGAGGACGGCGGGTGTGCGCCGCCCGGCGCGGCGCGGACGCGCGTCGGGCGCCGGGTTGCGCAAAGATGGACTCATGACCGACGTGCCACAGTCTCCGGAAGGCAAGGGCGAGCCGAACAAGCCGAGTGACCGACCCGGTGGGGCGGTGCTGGTGGTCGGCCCGGACGGCCGTCCGGTCGGTACCGTGTCGACCGACGGCGAGTCGTCGGGCGAGGACCCGGCCCGGCTCGTCGAGCAGCCGGCGAAGGTGATGCGGATCGGCAGCATGATCAAGCAGCTGCTGGAGGAGGTCAAGGCCGCGCCGTTGGACGACGCCAGCCGGAACCGGCTCCGCGAGATCCACCAGCGTTCGATCGTCGAGCTGGAGGACGGGCTGGCTCCGGAGCTGAGGGAGGAGCTGCAGCGGCTCTCCCTGCCGTTCAGCGAGGACGCCACGCCGAGCGAGGCCGAGCTGCGCATCGCCCAGGCCCAGCTCGTCGGCTGGCTGGAGGGCCTTTTCCACGGCATCCAGGCCGCCCTGGTCGCGCAGCAGATGGCGGCCCGGATACAGCTCGAACAGATGCGGGCCGGGGGCCGGCCGGCGTTGCCGATGGGGCCGGGCGGCGCCGGGGGCATGCCCGGTGGGCCCGGCGAGCGGGCCGAGGGCCACGGCACCGGCCAGTACCTCTGACGCTCCCCCGGGGCGCCCGCCGTCGCCCCGGGGCCGGGCGGGGACGCCTCACGGCCGGGCGAGCGGTGTGCCGGCCGGCCGTCGTGCGGCCTCCGCCCGCGTCCCGGGAGGAGCCGCCTCCGTCCCGGCCCCGACCGGGCGACGTGCCGACCCGCCCGCCGTCGGTGGGTCGGCACGCACCAGCACGACCGCCAGGACGGCACCCAGCAGGCCCGCGCCGGCCGCCACCCGGTAGCTCGCGTTGAGCGCGGCGGCGACCCCGGCGGCCGGCCCGGCCGGCCCGCCGGCCGCCGAGACGACGCCGCCCAGCACCGCCACCCCGACCGCCAGCCCGAGCTGTCGGGCGGAGTTCAGGGCGCCGCCGGCCATCCCGGCCCGTTCGGGCGGCACCGCGCCGACCAGCGCCGACGACAGCGGCGGTAGGGCCAACCCCGCGCCGAGGCCGACGCAGATCATCCCCGGGACGAGCACCCCCGCGCCCGACCCGGGCCGCACCCGCGCCTGCAGGAGATCACCGACGCCGACCAGCAGCAGGCCGGCCGCCACCAGCCACCGGGCCGGTACGCCGTGCCCGAACCGTCCCACCACCAGGGGGACCACGAACGAGACCAGGCTCATCGGGAGGACGACCAGCCCGGCGGCGACCGGGCCGAGGCCGAGCCGGCCCTGCAGCCAGATCGAGGCGTACGGGAACATCGCCCACGCCGACAGCGACAGCAGCGCCCCGGCGCCGACCAGCCCGACGAAGGTCCGCTGCCGGAACAGCCCGAGATCCAGCATCGGCTCGGCCGCCCGGCGTTCGACGACGACGAAACCCGCCAGGGCCAGCGCCGCCAGCAGCAGGGGCGCCCAGGAGCCGGGACGGGTCCAGCCCTGTTCGCCGCCGTGGATCACCCCGTACGTGACGGCCGCCGCCACCACCGTGAACGTGACCGTGCCGAGCGGGTCGAGTCGGCGGTGACCCACCCGGCGGCCGGGGGCGACGGTCCGCAGCGTGATCGCGACGGCGAGCCCGGCCACCGGTACGTTCACCGCGAAGATCCACCGCCATCCCGCGTGTTCGGTGAGCAGCCCGCCGACGATCGGCCCGGCCGCCCCGGCGGCGCCGTTGACCGCACCCCAGACCCCGAACGCCAGGGCCCGGTCCCGGCCGTGGTACGTGGTGCCGAGCAGCGCCAGCGTGGTGGCGAACATGGCCGCCGCCCCGACTCCCTGCACCACCCGGCCGGTGACCAGCGCCGTGGTCGACGGGGCCAGCGCGCAGCCCAGCGAGGCCAGCCCGAAGAGTCCGAGCCCGCCGAGGTAGACCCGCCGGTGGCCGAGCCGGTCGGCCACCGCCCCGGTGCCGAGGAGCAGCGCGGCCAGGGCCAGGGCGTAGCCGTCCACGACCCACTGCAGGCCGGTGAGGGACGAGCCGAGCTCGGCCGACAGGGCCGGCAGCGCGACGTTGACGATGGTGACGTCGATCAGCAGCATGAACGCGCCCAGATTGACCGCCACCAGCGGCCACCATCTGCCCATGAGAGTCCGCCCCACCGTGCCGCCCGACACCCGTCGGCCATCCACTCTGCGGCCGACACGACCGGGACAACCCGCCCAGGCGGCTGATTCGGCGGAAATCAGCATCGGGCAACACTGAACGGGTGGAAACCGTCATCGGGCCGCATGACCAGTGGATCATCCAGGCCCTCCAGCTCGACGGTCGGGCCTCGTTCGAGCGGATCGGCCGGGCCGTCGGGCTGCCCGCCCAGACCGTGGCCCGGCGCTACCGGCGGATGCGTGCCGCGGGAACCGTGCGGGTGGTGGGGCGCAGCCCGTACTGGGCGGTCGGCGCGACCCCGTGGCTGCTGCGCATCCGGTGCACGCCGGACCGGACCGACCGCCTCGCGCGCGCGTTGGCCGGGCAGCGGGCCACCACCTGGGTACGCGCCGGCGCCGGCGGTGAGATCGTCTGCGGCCTGCGCGCCGGCACCCCCGACGAGGAGGAGCGCCTGCTGGCGGCCCTGGACCGGACACCCCGGGTGGTGAACCTCGCCGCGTACCGCATCCTGCACCGCTTCCGGGACGGCCGGTCACCGTGGCACGGCTGGCCCGCCCCGCTGGGCGCGGAGCGCGCCGCGTTGCTCGCACCCGGCACACCCCCGGCGCCCACACCTGACACACCCGCGGGGCCGGGGTCGCCACCGGGCCGACCGCGGCGACCGGAACTCGGCGGCGTCGACCGTGGCCTGCTGACCGCGCTGGCCGTCGACGGCCGTACCCCGGTCAGCGACCTCGCGGTCCGGGTGGGCGTCTCCGAGTCGGCGGCCCGCCGTCGCCTGCGGGCGCTGTGCGCGGCCGGCATCCTCCACTTCGAGGTCGACTTCGACCCGCGCGCCGTCGGCCTGCGGACCGAGGCGATGCTCTGGCTGACCGTCGCGCCGTCCGCGCTCGCCGCCGTGGGGGACACCCTGGCCGCACACCCCGACGTCACGTTCGCGGCCGCGACCAGCGGCCCGGTCTCGCTCGCGGTGAGCGTGCTGCTGCCCGACCCGCCGGCCGTCTACGCCCACCTGACCGGCACGGTGGGGAGGATCCCGGCGGTCACCCGGGCCGACACGACCATCTTCACCCGCACCTACAAGCGGCGGGGCGACCCGCCGCTCCCGCCGCCCGCCCCCGCGGGGCGGTCGCTCAGCGGTGTGCCGCGTCGAGGCGGGTGACCGGGTCGTCGAGCCGGAGCAGCCGCTCCAGGTACGCGGCCACCCCGTCGGCGTCGTTGCCGTCCGCCACCTCGTCGGCGATCTCCCGCACCGCGGGGTGCGCGTTCGCCACCGCGACCGCGCGCCCGGCCCAGGTCAGCATCGGCACGTCGTTCGGCATGTCCCCGAAGGCGACCACGTCGGCCGCCGTCAGCCGCCGCCGGGCGCAGTACCAGGCCAGCCCCGCCGCCTTGGTCACCCCGGCCGCCGAGACCTCGACCAGCCCGCTGTAGGACGAGTGGGTCGCCTCGGCGAGCCCGGCCAGTGCCCCGGCCACCAGACCCGCGAACGCGTCCGGATCCTGCCGGCCGGCCCGGACCAGCAGTTTCACCGCCGGCGCGGCGAACAGCTCCGCCGGGTCCTCGATCGCCCGGACCGCCGGGTCGTCGACGTCCCAGCGCAGCTCGTACCCCGGCTCGTGCCGGAACTCCCGGCCGTCGGCGACCTCGACGGCGAAACTCACCCCCGGCACCTCGGCGCGGAGTCGCCGCACGACCTCGGCGAGCAGGTCCGGCAGGAGCGGTTCGGCCCGGAGCACGGTGTCGGTGATCGGGTCGTAGACCACCGCGCCGTTGGCGCAGATGGCCGGCAGCGGGGCGGCGAGCTGGTCGTACACGTGGCGCAGCCACCGGATCGGTCGGCCGGTGACCAGGACGACGTCCACGCCCGCGGCGGAGACCCGGTCCAGCACCCGGGCGGTACGCGCGCTGAGCGTACGGTCGGAGCGCAGCAGCGTGCCGTCGAGATCAGTGGCCACCAACCGTGGCAGTTCTCCCATCACCGGGAGAGTAGTCGATCGAGGTAGACCGCCACACCGTCGTCGTCGTTGCGCAGGGTGATCTCGTCGGCGGCCCGGCGGACCGCCGGGTGGGCGTTGGACACGGCCACCCGCGCCCAGCCGGCCCACTCGAACATCGGCAGGTCGTTCGGCATGTCGCCGAAGACCAGGACCTCCGCCGGGTCGACGCCGAGGGCTTCGGCGACCACCGCCAGACCGGTCGCCTTGTCCACCCCGGGCGGGCAGATCTCGATGAAGCCGAGCCCGGCCTGGGTGATCGCGGCCTGCTCCGGCGGTACGACCCGGCGGGCGATGGCGAGCAGTTCGTCCACGTCGCGGCCGGGCGCCCGGGCGAACGCCTTGATCACGTCGCCGGCCAGGCAGTCGACCCGGGGACGGGGCTCGAACCGGTCCGGGTACGGCCACGACCCGTCGTAGTCCCCCCAGAGCGGGGCGTTCGGCTCGTCCAGCGCCTCGACCATGACGGTGAGCGGGCCGACCTCGGCCTCGATCGCGTGCAGCAGGTCGGCCAGCGCCGGACCGGGCAGCCGCTCGTCCCGCAACACCACCGGCCCACCGGGGTCGCTCTGGTCGACCACCCGGCCACCGCCGGCCATCACCAGGAAGTCGGCGGCCCGGATGTCGTTGCGGGTCAGCTCGGCCAGCCGCGGGCCGCGCCCGGTGGCGCCGACCACCGGGATGCCGGCGGCCCGCACCCGGTCCAGCACCTCGTGGGTGTACGCCGAAACGGTGTCGTCGCTGCGGACCAGGGTCCCGTCGAGGTCGGTGGCGATCAGCTTCGGCAGTCCGGGTCGGGGCATGGCTCCTCCTTCCGCCCAGCCATCCGCCGGCCGCCCGGGAACGGCGGGTCGCCGCGGTCCGCCCGGAAACGGGCGACACCCGGGTGACCGACGACGGCGGTCACGCCGGTGGCGACCCGGTCAGCCCGCGATGGCGGGGGAGCAACCGTACCTCGCCTTCCGTCTCCCAACCATGACTTTTTCGTGAAATGCCGCCAGCGTGACGTGACGCCGGTAGGTCCGGGTCACCTCGGTTCGAGCACGTCCCGCCCGCCGACGTACGGCTGGAGGGCCTTCGGGACCCGGACCGAGCCGTCCGGCTGCTGGTGGTTCTCCAGGATCGCCACCAGCCACCGGGTGGTGGCGAGGGTCCCGTTGAGGGTGGCGGCGATCTGCGGCCGGCCGTTCTCGTCGCGGTACCGCACGTTCAGCCGCCGGGCCTGGAACGTGGTGCAGTTCGAGGTCGAGGTGACCTCGCGGTAGCGGCCCTGGGACGGCAACCAGGCCTCGCAGTCGTACTTGCGGGCCGCGCTGGTGCCGAGGTCGCCGGCGGCCACGTCGATCACCCGGTACGGGATCTCGACCTTGGCCAGCATCTCCTCCTCCCAGGCCAGCAGCCGCAGGTGCTCGTCGTGCGCCTGCTCCGGGCGGCAGTAGGAGAACATCTCGACCTTGTCGAACTGGTGCACCCGCAGGATGCCCCGGGTGTCCCGGCCGTACGACCCGGCCTCGCGCCGGTAGCACGACGACCAGCCGGCGTAGCGGATCGGCTCGGTCAGGTCGAGGATCTCCCCCGCGTGGTACGCGGCCAGCGGCACCTCGCTCGTGCCGACCAGGTAGAGGTCGTCGGCCTCCAGCCGGTACACCTCGCTGGCGTGCGCGCCGAGGAAGCCGGTCCCCTCCATCGACTCCGGCTTGACCAGGGTCGGGGTGATGCACGGGATGAAGCCGTACTCCACCGCCTGGTTCATGGCCAGCTGCAGCAGGCCGAGCTGGAGCAGCGCCCCGACCCCGGTCAGGAAGTAGAAGCGGCTTCCCGACACCTTCGCCCCGCGTTCGACGTCGATCGCCCGCAGGGCCTCGCCCAGCTCCAGGTGGTCGCGGGGGTTGGCGATGTCGGGCCGGGTGCCGACCTCGCGCAGCACCACGTAGTCGTCCTCACCGCCGGGGGGCGCCCCCTCCTCGACGATGTTGGGGATCGCGTACTGCGCCCGGCGCAACGCCGCCTCGGCCTCGCCGACCGCGGCCTCCGCCGCCTTCACCTCGGCGGCGAGCTCCTTCGTCCGGGCCAGCAGCTCGGCCCTCTCCGCCGGGTCGGCCTTCGACATCCGCTTGCCGAGCTGCTTCTGCTCGGCGCGGAGCGCCTCGAAACGCTGGACCGCCGCCCGCCGCTCCTCGTCGGCGCGCAGCAGGTCGTCGACCGCGGATTCAGACTCTCCACGAGCACGCTGGCTGGCACGTACGGTGTCCGGGTCGTCGCGGAGCAGACGCAGGTCAATCACAGAAACCGAGCCTACCGGGGGCCGGCCGGAGGGTGCATCGACATATGGCACCCCCGGCGCCGGCCCGGGCCGCAGGGGCGACCGGGGCGGCAGGTGCCGCCCGTGGCCCGGGACGGGACCGGGCCGGCGACCATCTGGGCCGGCGTCCGGGCGCGTCCGGTGTGGGGTCAGTAGGCGAACGGCTTGGTCGGGGTGACGGTCAGGTCGATCGGCGTCCCGTCGTCCTCCCCGTCCGTCGGCTCCCGTGAGGCCCGGCCCGCACGGGGCCGGTACCACGGCCAGTCCGGACCCGTCTCCGGCCGCCCGTCGGCCGGGTCGGCGGTGTCGGCACGGTCGGCCCCGGCGGCCGGCGACGGGTCCGTGGCGCCGGCCGCCCGGACGAAGGGGCCGGCGAGCAACAGGGCGAGCCCGAGGAGACCCGTGCCGACGAACGCCAGGACCAGGCCGCGGCCGTGTTCCGTGGTGGCCAGCCCGTCGAACTGGCCGAAGCTGTCCCACTGGCGGACCGTGACCCTGTCGAGGGAACCGGCGAGGGCGACCAGGACGCCGAGCACCACGCCCGTGACCGCCAGGCCGGCCACCCGGGCGTTCCGGCGGATGCCGGGCGAGCCGAAGAGGACCAGGGCCAGGCTGACCGTCGCCGCGAGGACCCCGAGCACGTACACCGGGCCGAAGGTGGGCAGCTCCGCGACGCCGCTGGCCAACACCACCGGCTCGTCGGAGCGGATGCCGGTCTCGGCGGGAAGGCGGAAGACCATCCAGTCCTCGACCAGGGAGCCGAAGGCCGCGAGCGCGCCGAGCGCCCCGGCCGCCGGCACGGGACGACCGTCACGGGTGAGGCGGTGGAGGAGACGCCGGCCCCGCCCGCCCGCGCCGGGCCGCCGGCCCGACGCGACGACGTCGACCGCACCGTCCGGTGTGGCCACCTGGGGCGCGACGTCCCGCACCTCCGGTGTCGGTTCCGGACGGTCATCCGGTCCGTCCGGTCGACGGGGCCTGTCCTGCCGGGGAACGGGGAAGTCCTGGGACATGCTGACCCCTCACGCGGCGTGCTCCTGACGTCGATGATGGCACAGCGTGTCGGCGGACATGCGCGAGAGCGACGAGCGACACCGTCGCGAAGCCCCGCGCCATGGGCTAGCGTCGGATCCATGCCTATCCGCACCGCATCCGCCCGCTGGCAGGGCAATCTCACCGAGGGTTCCGGAACGATCCGTACCGGCAAGGGCGGACTCGAGGGAGCCTATTCGTTCAAGTCGCGCTTCGAGGAGGGCGAGGGCACCAACCCCGAGGAGCTGATCGGGGCGGCGCACGCCGGATGTTTCTCGATGGCGTTCTCCAAGGCGCTGGCCGAGGCCGGGTTCCCTCCGACCTCGGTGGAGACCACCGCCCGGGTGCACCTGGACAAGACCGACGCCGGGATGACCGTGACCCGGATCGACCTCGAGACCGTGGGCGACGTGCCCGGCATCGACGAGGCCGAGTTCACCAAGCTCGCCGAGGCCGCGAAGGCGGGCTGCCCGATCTCCCGGCTGCTGTCGCCGGGCGCCGAGATCACCCTCACCGCGCGCCTGAACTCCTGAGCCGACACCCATCCGGTCGCGGTGACCGGTGGCCGCCCGGCCAACGCCGCCGGACCGCCGGTCACCGCGACCGCCGACGCGCGCCCGGACGTTCCGCCCGGGGCGCCGTGGTCCCCGGCCGGCGCCGGTTCGCGTCTGTCCCGGTGACGTGTGGGTGCGGCAGAATGGGCCCGTGCCGGTCGAGATGAGCCGCGAGCGCTTCGAGGAACTGGTCGCCGAGGCTCTCGACGAGGTACCCGAGGAACTGCTCGGCCTCATGGACAACGTGGTGATCCTGGTCGAGGACGAGTCGCCGGAGGGTGAGCCGGAGCTGCTCGGCCTCTACGAGGGACACGCGTTGACCACCCGGGGCTGGGACTACGCCGGGGTGCTGCCGGACCGGATCTTCATCTACCGCAACCCGATCCTGCGGATCTGCGAGACCGAGGACGAGGTCGTCGACGAGATCGCGATCACCGTCGTCCACGAGATCGCCCACCACTTCGGCATCGACGACGATCGACTGCACGAGCTCGGCTGGGCCTGACCGGGCCGCACGGGCGGGGCACACCCGCCCTGAACAGGTGCGCTGCCGCTTGCGTGGGTTACCTACCCTCGCCTCAACCACCCCACAGGAGGAACGTGATGCGCAGTGCCCTGTTCTCGGCCGAAAACCTGGAGAAGGAGTCCCACCAGCCCGGTATGCGGCTCCAGAACTCGAAGATGCTGAAGATCGAGCTGAACGGTGAGGTGATGGCCCGGGTCGGCTCGATGGTGGCGTACCAGGGACACGTGCAGTTCAAGGCCCTCGGCTCGGGCGGCCTCGGCAGTTTCCTCAAGCACAAGATCACCGGTGAGGGCGTCCCGCTGATGAAGCTGACCGGCCAGGGTGACGTCTTCCTCGCCGACCTCGCCAAGGACGTCCACATCATCGACCTGGAGCCCGGGGACGCCCTGTCGATCAACGGGTCCAACGTCCTGGCCTTCGAGCCCACCCTGCAGTACGACATCCGGATGGTCGGGGGCGCGGGCATGTTCTCCTCGGCCGGCCTGTTCAACTGCGTCTTCACCGGGTACGGCCGGATCGCCATCACCACCAAGGGAGCCCCGGTGGTGCTCACCGTCGACGCCCCGACGTACGCCGACCCCGAGGCGGTGGTCTGCTGGTCGGCGAACCTGCAGACCGGCTTCCACCGGGCCGAGCAGCTCGGCCTCGGCACGCTGCTCGGCCGGCGTACCGGCGAGGCCTTCACCATGAGCTTCGCCGGCCAGGGCTTCGTGATCGTGCAGCCGTCGGAGGAGTCGCCGGTCGCGGGCAGCGGCCAGCAGAGCCACGGCGGCGGGGGCGGCATCCTCAGCAACCTGCTCGACGACTGAGCCGGGACGCGGTCGCACCCACGGACCGGCGGCTCAGGTGAGCTCGCCGGCGCGGAGCCGGGCCAGCCACGCCGCGGCGTCGGCGTAGTCGTCGTCGGAGAGGCCGGCGGGAGCCGGGACCGGTTGGTCGGCCACTCCCGCCGCCCGCCGGTGCCGGGGGTACGACCCGAGGAACAGCACCCGGGCGCAGATCCGGTACAGGCCCTGCAGCGCCTCGCCGACCCGGTCGTCGGCCACGTGCCCCGTGCAGTCGAGGAAGAACGCGTACCGGCCGAGGGCCTCGCCGGTGGGGCGCGACTCGATCCGGGTGAGGTTGACCCCGCGTACCGCCAGCTCCATCAGCACGGACAGCAGGGCACCGACCCGGTCGTGCGCGATGTAGACGACGAGCGAGGTCAGGTCGTCCCCGGTGCGGGGAGGCGGGGGTCCGGGCCGGGTGAGCAGGACGAACCGTGTCACCGCGTCGTCGTGGTCGGCGATCTTGTCGGCGAGTACGACGAGCCGGTGCCGTTCCACGCTGAACGGTGCGCAGATGGCCGCGTCGTGCGCGCCGTCGACCACCGCGGCGGCCGCGGCGGCGTTGGAGAGCATGTCCACCACGACCGCGTCCGGCAGGTGCTCCCGAAGCCAGCGCCGGCACTGGGTCGACGCCTGCGGGTGGGCCGCCACCGTGCGGACCTCGGTGAGGCTTCGACCCGGCGGGGCGGCGAGGACGAACTCGACGGGCAGCACCACCTCGCGGGTGATCATCAGCGGTGGGCCCTCCACCATCTCGTCCAGCGTGACCGCCACGCCCCCGCCGATCGAGTTCTCCAGCGGCACCAGGGCGGCGTCGGCGTCCCCGGCCCGGACCGCGTCCAGCGCCTCGGGGACGCTGCGCGCCGGAATCCGCGTCCCGCGCTCGGCGGCGGGGATGGTCCGCAGCGCCTGCTCGGCGAAGGTCCCCTCCGGGCCCAGGTAGACGAAGCGGGTGGGTGGTGTTCCGGGCATGGCGTCCAGCCTACGTAACGGTCGGTGCCGGACGGGCGGCGGTGTGGGGACGCTCCGTGTCGGCGCGTACGTCGGCGTGCCGCGGCGGGCGTCAGTCGCAGGCCAGGGTGCGGATCCCGGCCGGCGCCTCGACGCGGACCCGGATGGAGCAGACGTCGTTGCCGGCGGTGACCAGTTCGAGGGAGTTGACCGGACCGGTCGAGACCACCTGCAGGGGATCCCGGTCCGGTACCTCGATCAGGCTGTACTGCCAGTCGGCCGCGCACAGGGGCCCGGTGCGGAAGGTGGTCCGGGCGCTCCGGGGCAGGACGTTCTTCCGGCGGAGCAGGTCGAGGATCTGGCTCTGGCTGGGCCGGCCCGCACAGTCCTCCGCGGTCGACCCGTCCGGGCTCGGGCTCCCGGTCGGCGTCGGCGTGGGCGTCGGGCCGACCGTCGGCACGTCGCTGGCCGTCGCGGTGGCGCTGGGTCTGGGTGGGGCGGTGGTGCCGAACGCCTCCAGCTCGGGCGGCACCCCGCAGGCCGCCGTCGCCAGGGTACCGACCAGGGTGAGGCACGCGGCGAGTCGTACGCGGGCGCGGGTACGACGGGCCGCGGCGCGGGGCAGCAGACTGGGCACGGCCGGATCCTCGGGGGTCGGCGGCGGATGCCGTGGTGCGGTCGGCGGGCTCTTCCGGGCCCATGGTAGGACCGGAGCGCGTGGATTGTCGCCGGCGGGGAGGAGGAGACCGGTCGACCGGGCGGGGCACGGTGGGCCGACAGGCGCCGTTCGGAACCGGCGGGTGGTGCCCGGAGCGGACAGGGGCCCAGAGCGGGAAGGTGCCGGAAGCGGGAGGAAGCTCAGACCGGGGAGAAGAAGGTGAGGGAGCCGACCACGGCGCTGTCCGGCCCCAGGATCGGGGTGGCGATGGCGTCGACCGTGACGTCGGCGCCGTCCGGCCCGGCACCTCCCACCCGCAGCAGCCCGCGGGCGAGCCGCTGCGAGCTGACGGCGAGCAGCGGCGGGATCTTCTCGACGTCCTGCTCGCCCAGTTCGCCCCGGGCCGCGGTGAAGTCGAGCAGCCGCAGGGTGTCCAGCAGTGGCTGGCCGAAGACGGCGACCGGGGTGCTGAACCCCAGCAGGTGACAACCGGCGGCCGAGACGGCCGCGACGGTGGTGTCCCGGGTGATGAGCAGGCACGGCTCGGCGGCTGTCGAGACCACCTCCGCCCAGCGGTCGAAGCCGTCGACCTCGGCTGCGTCATCCGCCCCCACGAACCCGGCGGAGTGCTGCCCGGGCATCCGGGACGGTGCCGGTGTGAACGCCTCCGAAATCGAGAGTTCGACGTGGGCCACCCGCGCCTCCTGTTCCGCCAACCGCACACCCACGCTAACCCGTCCGCGCCGAGAGCGGCGACATCCCGCCCGGAGCCAGGCGGGCTGGTCCGCCCCCAGGGCCCGCCACCGAACGGGTGGCCCTTCGCCGGGGCCTTCCCTCGGTGCGCCGATCTCGGATCCCGTCCGGTGCTGGGTCCTGGCAGGTGACGCTACCCCCGGGCGGGCCGCTTGTCAGCCGCCGTTCGGCCGTCCCCGTACCACCGGTAGTCCGCCGCCGACCGGTAGGGGGCGTTCAGCCAGGTGGACGGGTTCCGGGCGACCCGGGAGAGCTTCTCGGCGGTCGCCGCGCTGATCCGGTTGCCGCCTGCCACGAGCAGCCGGTCCAGCTCGCGGTGGGTCGCCACCAGGCAGTCCTTCGGCAGCCCGTACACGCTGATCACGCCGGTGCCGACGAAGGTGAGCACCGGTGTCACCGGGATGGTGAGGCCGACCGCGTTGGACAGCGCCTTGCTGGCACGCTTCGCGTCCCGGCGTGCCTCGGCGACGTAGGGCGGTCGCTTGCCGTTGATCTGCACGACGTCACCGGCGATGAGGACCCGGGCGCGCCCGTGGTCCGCCACCGTGACGGCGAACAGGCCGCTGGGGCCGATCGCGAGGAACCCCGCCCGGTCGTCGCGGGCCCGGTACTGGTCCAGGTCGAGAAGACTGCTCTCGGTCAGCTCGGTGCGCGGCCAGTCGACGACGTGCCAGGATGGACCCAGGTGCTCCAACCGGCTGAGCGCCCGGGCTCCCGCCGCCTCGATGCGCCGCTCTGCCCGCTCGGCCCGGCGCCGACGGGCCCACTCCAACGGGGTCGGCCGAACGGCCTCCAGCGGAGGGAGCGCTCCGGCGGGACTGGGCGGTAGGGCCCGGGGGGAGGGCGCCGCTGAGCGGGCGGAAAAGACAGTCATCGCGACCTCCGGCAAAGGTCCCTCGAAGTCATCTTCTCACTACGGTACGTGGCGACACCAGGGGGTCGGCAAGTCGCAGCGCCGGAGTGAGTCCGGATGAATGCCCCATTCATCCGAAGCCTTTTTTCCCGGATGGCGCCAACCGCTGCCCTACGCTGCGAAGATGACCCATTGCGTGGACAGCGAGGTGGGGCGGCTGCGGACGGTCCTGCTGCACCGTCCCGGGCCGGAGCTCGCCCGGCTCACGCCCCGCAACAACGGATCGCTGCTCTTCGATGCCATCCCCTGGGTCGCCCGGGCGCAGGAGGAGCACGACGCCTTCGCGGCCGCGCTGCGCCAGCACGGAGTCGACGTGCTCTATCTCGGCACCCTGCTCGCCGAGACGCTCGCGGTGGCGGACGCCCGAGCCGAACTCACCGAGCGGGTCCTCGCCGACCCACGACTCGGCGACACGCTGCGCCGCCGGGTCGCCGACCATCTCTCCTACCTCGACCCGGAGGCGTTGGCGGAGGTGCTCATCGCCGGGCTCGCCCACGAGGAGCTGAGAGTCGGCGCCGAGCGTGGCGGTGGGCTGGTCTATCGATTGATGCACCGCCAAGATTTTATCATCGACCCGCTGCCGAACCTCCTCTTCACGCGGGACTCGTCGGTCTGGATCGGCAACCACGCCGCGGTGACCAGCCTCGCCATGCCGGCCCGCCGTCGCGAGACCAGTCTCACCGGAGCCATCTACCGGTACCACCCGCGCTTCGCCGGCACCCCGTTCGTGTACGGCTCCGAACTGGAGCCGCTGGAGGGGGGTGACGTCCTGCTGCTCGCGCCGGACGTGCTGGCCGTCGGGGTCGGCGAGCGGACCACCCCCGCCGGGGCGGAGCGCCTGGCCCGGCGGGTCCTCACCGCCGGGCTGGCGCACACCATCCTGGTCGTGCCGATCGCCCAGGAGCGCGCCACCATGCACCTGGACACCGTCTGCACCATGGTCGACACCGACACCGTGTTGATGTATCCGCAGGTGGCCCGGACGCTGCAGGCGTACACGGTGGTCGCCGACGCCGAGGGCGAGATCCAGCTCGACGGGCCGGCACCGTTCCTGCGCGCCGCGGCCGACGCCATGGGTCTGGACACCCTGCGGGTGATCGACACCGGACTGGACCCGGTCACCGCCGAACGGGAGCAGTGGGACGACGGCAACAACACCCTGGCGATCGCGCCCCGGCTCTGCGTGGCGTACGAGCGGAACGTCGAGACCAACGCCCAACTGGAGCGGGCCGGCATCGAGGTGATCCGGATCGCCGGCTCCGAACTCGGCTCGGGACGGGGCGGCCCCCGCTGCATGTCCTGCCCGCTGGTCCGGGAGCCGCTGCACCCGGTGACGTCCGACGTGGTCGACCGGGTCGGTCAACTCACCGGAGTGTGAGCTGCCGACCGAGCAGTCCCTGTCGCGCCCGACGGGCGGCGGCGTCGAGTTCGGACGGGTCGGCGAGCGCGGCCGCGTACCGCTTGGCGAACTCCGCCAGCGGGCCCTCCCACTGCTCCGGGCCGGCGTCGCGGGGCAGGTCCCAGACCGGTACCAGCCGACCGTGCGCCCGGAACATCCCGGCGAACCTCGTCTGGTCGCCCAGGGTCAGCTCGCCGGCGGCGGCGAGCCGGGACAGCGCGGCGAGCGCGGCGTCCTCGTCGTCGGGCAGCACCCACCGGACGTGGCTCTTGTCGCTGACCTGACACCAGTACGCGGCCCGCGCCGCGGCGAGCCGGGCGGTCGGGTAGATCGAGGCGTTCGCCCGCTCCAGCGACGCCTTCACGTTCGGATCCTCGTCGGCACCCGGGTCGAGCCAGAACCCGAACCCGTCGTGCAGGGTGATGTCGAGCGGCCCGTCGACCAGGACGTCCTGCAGCCGGGGCCCCTCGCCGGGAAGCGCCGGCACCGAGACCGTGCCGCCGGGTTCGGTACGCAGGGCACACAGCAGCGCCTCGGCGAGGTCGCGGGAGACGTCGCCGGACTGGACGTGCCGCTGCAGTCCGATCAGGATCCGGCCGTCCGGCTTGGCGATCGCCGGCACCGCCATCGGCAGCACGGTGGCCAGGGTGACCGGGCGCTCGCCGTACTCCTCGACCAGCTCGGGGGCGAGGGTCAGCGGGGCGGACGCGGCCGGGACCAGCTCCCGGAGCGCGATCCACTCCACCTCGTCGGCCAACCCCTCGAACGGCCGGGGTACGAAGACGTCCCGACGTTTCTGCCGCCGCTCGGACCTGGCGGGTCGCTGGCCGGCGGCGGTGGCGTCCGCGACGGCGGACCGGTGACTCTTACGACGCTTGCCCACGACGGAACAGCCTAGGCGCAACCCGGCCGGGGCGTGCACCCGGCGGGGCACGGCCGGGTCAGGCTCGGGGCAGCCGCACCTCCGCGACCGTACCGCCCCCGTCCCGGGGACGCAGCGAGACCCAACCGTTCTGCCGCTCGACGATCCGGCGGACGAGGTAGAGCCCCAGCCCGGCTCCGGGGTAGCGCCGCCGGTCTCCCGAGTCGGCCTGCCAGAACCGTTCGAACGCCCGCTCCACATGCTCCGGGCGCACCCCGATGCCCCGGTCGCTCACCCGGAACGCCACGGTCCGTCGGTCCGCCTCGGCGGTCAGTTCCACCGGCGTGCCGTCCGGCGAGTACTTGCCGGCGTTGGTGACCAGTTCGGCCAGCACGGTGGCGAGGCTGGCGCGGTCGCCGAGTGCCTTCGGCAGCTGCTCGGGGAGGGCGACGACGAGCCGGTGCCGCAGCTCCGCCGGGAGGTTGGCCACGGCCGCGCGCAGCGTCTCCACCAGGTCGAAGGGCATCGGCGGGGACCCGCCGACCCGGCCGGCGTCGTTGGTGCTGGCCAACAGCCGGTCCACCAGCCGGGCCAGCTCGCCGGCGCGCTGGCCGATCACCCCGGCCGCCTGGCGGCGGTCGGCGTCCGACAACGACTCCCAGTGCGTGGTGAGGGTGTCGGCGTACCCCTTGATCACCGTGACCGGGGTTCGGAGCTCGTGGCTGGTCACCGCGACGAAGAGATCCCGGTCGTGGTCGCGGAGCTGTTGCTCGCTGCTGTCGGAGAAGGTGACGACCTGGGCGGCGTTCGTGCCCGGCAGGTCACCGGAGGTGATCTTCAGCCACCGCCCGTCGGGCAGTCGGTGGTCGAGCACCTGACCGGGCGGCGGCACCGGCAACGGCAGCGCCCGGTCGAGGACCTCCGTGGCACGCAGCCCGGTTATCCGCTCCGCCGCCGGGTTCCAGAGCTGCACGATCCCGTCCCGGCTGACGATCGCCAGGCCGTCGGCGAGCGCGGCCACCACGCTGCCGTCGCCGTGGACCGGCAGCCCGGCCTGGTCGCGGTACAGGTACGCGGTGCAGGCGGCCAGGTGGTTCAGCACCGTCCGGTGCTGTTCACAGTCGGGTCGGGCGGGATTCGGGTAGAACGCGTAGAAGCTGCCCACCATCAGGCCACGGATCTCCACCCGGGCCGCGAGGACGTGCCGCAGGCCGGCCCCGTCCAGCTGGTGGGCCAGCTCCGGGGAAAGCGCCTCGACGGTGAGTGTCTGCACGGTGGGCCCGGTGCACAGCGGGGAGGTGGCCTGGTCGGCGGCGGGCAGCGGGCGGCCGATCGACCACTCGACGGCGCCGGTGGCGGCGACGACCCGGCCGCCGTTGGGGCCGTACTCGACGAAGGCGAGGCCCGGCGAGTCGAGGGCCTGCGCCGCGGTGCGGAGCAGGCGGTCGAGGACCGCGAGCCCCGCCTCCCCGGAGTTGACCGCCTCCAGGACGGCGGTGTAGCCGGCGATGAGAGCGGGGTAGTCGGGGTGTTCCGGCATGCTCCGAGTCTGCCCCGTCGGGTGAGACGTTCGGCAGCCCCCCCGGGCGTCAGCGTCCCAGGCGGGTGAGGACCATGGCCGGCCGGTCGGTGATGATGCCGTCGACCTCGCGGGCCACGGCGAGGTCGACGTGGGTCTCGTCGTTGACCGTCCAGACGTAGACCCGGTTGCCCGCCGCGTGCAGCGCGGACACCAGCCCGGGGTGGGAGGTGAGCAGCCGGACGTTCGGGCCGGCGATCCGGGCGCCGTACGGCAGCCGGCCACCGCCCATCCCGGGCGGCAGGAACGCCAGGAGCAGCACGGTCGACAGCCCCGGGGCGAGCCGACGGATGCGGCGGATGGCGAGCGGGGAGAACGACATCACGGTGACCCGTACCGGGTCGTCCGGCCGGGGGTCGGCCAGGCCGTGCCGGTTCAGCACGGTCACCAGCTGCCGTTCGACGTCCGCCCCGTTCCGGGTCGGGTGCTTCGTCTCGATCAGCAGTTCGAGCTGGCGACCCGCGGCCCGGACGGCCCCGAGCAGGATCTCCAGGGTGAGCAGCCGGGTGCGGGCGGGGTCCGACCCGCCGCCACCGCGGGCGGTGCCCGGGTGCCAGGAGCCGTAGTCGAGGCTTTCCAGCTCCGCCAGGGTGTGCGCCCGCACCGCCCCCCGTCCGTTGCTGGTCCGCTCCAGCCGGCGGTCGTGGACGCAGACCAGGTGCCCGTCGCGGCTGAGCCGCACGTCGCACTCCAGCCCGTCGGCACCCTCCTCGATGGCCCGCAGGTACGCGGCGAGGGTGTGTTCGGGCAGCTCCGCCGACGAGCCCCGGTGCGCGAAGACCAGGGGCCCGCCGTGGGCGCCGGAGGCCGCGCCGGCCCGGGACCGGGGTGCCGCGGCAACCGGCTCGCTTCTCGTGCTCACGGTGGTGTCACCGCCACCCGGCCGGTTCCACCCCTCACTCAGATGACCCGGGGCGACTGCCCGTCCTCGCTCTGCAGCGGCCTGCCCGCGGCGGCCCACCCGCGCATGCCGCCGTCGAGGTTGCGGACGTTGTCCCACCCGTTGTTCATCAGGTAGCCCACCACCTGGGCGGAGCGACCGCCGGAGCGGCAGACCACCACGACCTCCCCCTCGGTGGGGATCTCGGACAGCCGCGCGGGAATCTCCATCATCGGCAGGTGGTGGGCGCCGGGGGCGTGCCCGGCCGCCCACTCGTCCGGTTCCCGGACGTCGAGCAGGTAGGCGTCAGCCGGCACCTCGGCGGGGGCCACGGTGGGGATGTTGGCTGCGAACACGGCTACCAAGCGTAGCCGCCGGGACCGCCGTCGGCCGCCATCGGTGATGACGTTCCTGGTCCGCCCGGCGTGCCGATCCGGCCGCGGGGCGGAGCCGGCGCCGGTGGCGGTCGCCGCTAGAGCCGGTTGATCCACTGGGGGTTGGCGCGCGCCCAGGTGTCCAGGTCGGCGTCGCGGATCGCGGCGAACAGGTCGGTCGCCGACTCGTCCATCAGCACGTACGAGACCTCGTCGATGGTGTCGGCGTGGGACGGCAGCCGGATGCCGTGCACCTGGTCGGCGCGTAACCGGCGCATCCCGAAGATCAGGTCCTCGAGGGCCATGCCGTTGGTGTCGACGGTGAAGGAGGAGCCGATCGTCCGGATCACCTGGTCCAGGCGGAGCGGGTTGCGCAGCATGTCGGTCGTGGTGGCCTTCTCCATCATCGCCCGCAGCACCTGCTGCTGGTGCCGCTGTCGGTCGAAGTCGCCGTTCGGCAGGTCGTACCGCTGGCGTGCGAAGTCGAGCGCCTGGGCGCCGGTCATCTCCTGGCAGCCGGGGGTGAAGACGGCCCGGGTGTGTATCGAGCGGACCTCGGTGTCCACGCAGATCCGTATCCCGCCGAGCAGGTCGATCGCGCGCTGGAAGCCGGCGAAGTTGACCAGCGCGGCGCCGTCGAACCGGATCCCGGTGAGCCGGCTCAGGGTCGCCGAGAGCAGCCGGGTCCCGCCCTGCCCGCCACCGCCGTACTGGAAGGCTGCGTTGATCTTGTCTGCGCCGCCGGACCAGTCGCCGCCCGGGGCCGGCGGAATCTCGACCAGCAGGTCCCGAGGTACGGAGATCAGGTACGCGCGGTCCAGCCCGGCCGGCAGGTGGGCGATCATGATCGTGTCGGAGCGCTGGTCCGTGCCCGGCGTGGCGTTCACCCGTTCGTCGGAGCCGACCAGCAGGAAGTTGAGCGGCCCGGAGACGTCGGCGCGCTCCCGCCGGGCGGCCGGGTCGAGGAGCAACTCCTTGATCACCGCGTTGTCGTAGCGGCTGGCCAGCACCCGCAGGCCCACCCCGCCGATGCCGGAGATCAGCACGAGGACCACCCCGAATCCGAGGGCCAGCCTGGCCCAGACCGGCGCCCGCGGGCGCGGTCGGGCCGGCTCGGCGTCCTTCGCCCGGGGGCGGGGGTCGGCGGCCCGACCGCGGGACCGCTCGGGCTCCCCCGGAGTCGACCGTCTGGACGTGAACGTGACCCCTCCCCGGACCGGCTGCGTGAAGCTGTCTCACCTCAGGCTAAAGGCCGGGTTTGGGTGGCTAGTGGCTTTTGCTATTTTCGGTGGCCCTGCTATCCGCCGGCGGCCGGGTTCGCGGTCGGCGTGTTCGCCTCGACCCACGCCGCCATGGTGTCGTTCGCCATCGCCTGGTACATGGCCAGCGCCTTCTCCCGGTCGGAGACCACCACGGACTGGCCGTCGACCATCCGGCTGCCCAGGTGCGGGCTGGTGAGGAAGTGGAGGTTCTCCCCGCGCAGGTTACGGAACTGGATCGCCATGTCGACCAGGGAGAACTCCTCGTCCACGGTGACCGCGTTCGTCACCGCCCTCAGGAAGGCGTTCAGCTTGGCCGGGTTGGTCAGGGTGCCCGTGCTGACCGCCTTGTCCATCAGGGCGCGCAGGAACTCCTGCTGGTGCCGCATCCGGGCGAAGTCGCCGTCCGGGAACTGCTTGCGCTGCCGGATCCAGTCCAGCGCCTCGGCCCCGTCCATGTGGTGGACGCCCTTGGTGAACCTCCGGTACGGCTTGTGGATCGAGGTGATGTCGCGTTCCACGGTCAGCTCGACCCCGCCGAGCGCGTCGGTGACCTCCTTGAAGCCGGCGAAGTCGATCGCCACCACGTGGTCGATCCGCACGTCGGTGAAACACTCCACGGTGCGCACCGCCAGCGGCAGGCCGCCGAAGGCGAAGGCGGCGTTGATCTTGTGACGCTCGCCGCCGCAGTCGGCGCCGGCGCTCTCCGGCACGGGCACGTAGAGGTCGCGCGGGATCGAGACGAGGTACGCCCGGTCGTGGCTGGACGGGATGTGCATCACGATGATCGTGTCGGCCCGCCACTGGCTGGCCCGGTCGACCGGGGCGTCCGGATCCCGCGAGTCGCTCCCGAGCAGCAGGATGTTCAGCGCGCCGCTGACCGACCTGGGCCGGCCACCGGCCAGCTCGGCGAAGGGGTCGGTCCGCTTCAGGTCCTGGTCGAGTCCTTTGACGTACACCCAGAGGCCGCCACCGCCAAGCAGCCCCAGCACCAGTACCGCGATGCCGGCGACCAGGGCGATCCGTCCCCAGCGGGGCCGCGGTCCGCGCCGGGCGGGCCCGCCGGGCAGCCGCGGGCCGCGGGGGCCACCCGGCCCGATCGGCCCGTCGTGGCCGGGGCGCGCCTGATCCGGTACGACGTGGGCGCGTCCCGAGACCCGGCCCGGGGTGGCCGGGCCGGAACCGGGCACGGAGGCCCGGCCGACGGATTCCGCCCGCATCGGGTGGTCGGAGGCGGACCGGTTCGGGGGAAGGCTCGCGGACATGAGCCCAGGGTACGTAGCGAAACCAAGAGGTCGCTGCGTGCCACATCGGGGCTGGCAGGGATCTGGGACACAGGTCCACGGATCCGCCCCGCCGGTCGGTGCGGTGGCGGGTGCGGGCCGGGGTTCGTCAGCCCAGCCGCTGGCGGAAGTGCGCGATGGTGCGACTCAGCCCCTCCTGCGGCGACACCGTGGGCTCGTAGCCGAGCCGTTGCCGGGCGAGGGTCAGATCCGGCCGCCGCATCTCCGGGTCGTCCGCGGTCCGGCTCACGTAGGTGATCGGCGACGTGCTTCCGGTGAGCGTCACGATCGTCTCGGCCAGCTCCCGCATCGACATCTCGTGCTCGGTGCCGCAGTTGATCGGGCCGGTCTCGGTCGAGTCGAGGAGCAACAGGATGCCCCGGACCAGGTCGTCGACGTAGCAGATCGAGCGGGTCTGGGCGCCGGTGCCGTGCACGGTCAGCGGCTCGCCGCGCAGCGCCTGGGTGATGAAGGTCGGGATCGCCCGCCCGTCGTCGGGGCGCATCCGGGGGCCGTACGTGTTGAAGATCCGGACGATGCCGACGTCGAGCCCGTGGTAGCGGTGGTAGGCCATGGTCGCCGCCTCGGCGAAGCGCTTGGCCTCGTCGTACACGCTGCGGATGCCGATCGGGTTGACGTTGCCCCAGTACGTCTCGGGCTGCGGATGCACCTGCGGGTCGCCGTACGCCTCGGAGGTGGAGGCGAGGATGAACCGGGCCTGGTCGGTGACCGCCCGGTCGAGCAGGTGCAGGGTGGCCAGCGAGCCGACCCGGAGGATCTCGATCGGCAGCGTGGTGAAGTCGGTGGGGCTCGCCGGCGAGGCCAGATGCATGATCGCGTCGAACCGTTCGGCGATCGCCGGGTGGTGCCCTGGCAGCCCGTCCGAGACGTCGGCCTCGATGAGGGTGAAGCGCGGGTGGTCGACCAGGTGGGCGACGTTCTCCTTGGAACCGGTGATGAAGCTGTCCACCGCCACCACCGTGCAGCCCCGGGCGATCAGCGCGTCGACCACGTGTGAGGGGACGAATCCGGCGCCGCCGGTGACGAGGATTCGGTGTTCTGCTCCGAAGCGCTGGGCTACCACCATGGCGCCAGCCTACCCACGTTGCTGATCTCCGTACCGGGCGAGGGAGCGCCCGCGCGGGGTGCCGGAGAACGGCTTTCCGGGACGCCGGCGGGTGGTGCCGGGTAACCGATACCTCCCGACACCACCCGTTACCGGACAATGACTGTCGGTCAGTGCGCTCCCGCGCCGGTGAGCGCCCGGACCTCGAGTTCGGCGTACTTGTCGGCGTCCGACTCCTTCGACAGCAGGGTGCCGATCCAGCCGCAGAGGAACCCGACCGGGATCGAGATGATGCCCGGGTTCGACAGCGGGAACCACTGCCAGTCGTGATCCGGGAACATCGCGCTCGGCGCACCGGAGACCACCGGGGAGAAGAAGACCAGCCCCACGGCGCTGATCAGACCGCCGTAGATCGCCCAGACCGCCCCGGAGGTGTTGAACCGCTTCCAGAACAGGCTGTAGAGGATCGCGGGCAGGTTTCCGGAGGCCGCCACCGCGAAGGCCAGAGCGACCAGGAAGGCCACGTTCAGGTCCTGCGCGAAGATCGACAGCGCGATGGAGATCGCACCGATCACCAGCGCCGCGACCCGGGCGACGTTGACCTCCTGCCGCTCGGACGCCTGTCCGCCCTTGACCACGCTGGCGTAGAAGTCGTGCGCCAGGCTCGACGACGAGGCCAGGGTCAGGCCGGCGACCACGGCGAGGATGGTGGCGAAGGCGACCGCGGCGATGACCGCGAGCAGGGCGGCCCCGCCGATGTCGCCGCCGAGGAAGTCGACGCCGAGCGCCTCGGCGAGCTGCGGCGCGGCGGTGTTGCCGGCCGCGTCCTGGGCCTTGATCGCCTCCTGGCCCACCAGCGCGGCCGCGCCGAAGCCCAGGGCCAGGGTGAGCAGGTAGAAGAGGCCGATGATCCCGATCGCCCAGAGCACGCTCTTGCGGGCGGCCTTGGCGGTCGGCACGGTGTAGAAGCGGATCAGGATGTGCGGCAGCCCCGCGGTGCCCAGGACCAGCGCGATGCCGAGCGAGAGCAGGTCCATCTTGTTGTAGAAGGTCTTCGCCGGGTCACCGGCGACCTCCACGCCGTACCGCAGTCCGGGTTCGAGGAAGGCGCTGCCCTTGCCCGAGGCGTCCGCGGCGTCGCCGAGCAGGGCGGAGAGGTTGAACCTGTAGTGCGCCAGCACCAGGATCGTCATGACCACGGCGCCGCTCATCAGCAGGAACGCCTTGACGATCTGCACGTAGGTGGTGCCCTTCATGCCACCCACGGTGACGTAGATGATCATGAGGGCGCCGACCAGGACGATCGTGGCGATCTTCGCCGCGTCCGCGTCCATGCCGAGGAACGTCGTCCCGGGCCGGATGCCGAGCAGCAGCGCGACCAGCGCGCCCGCGCCGACCATCTGGGCCAGCAGGTAGAAGATCGAGACGGTGATCGTGGAGACCGCCGCCGCCGTCCGGACCGGCTTCTGCCGCATCCGGAACGCGAGGACGTCCGCCATCGTGTAGCGGCCGGAGTT
>CALGAM010000072.1 GCA_937951935.1 uncultured Micromonospora sp.
GTCGCCCCGGCCACGCCGGGGTAGCGCACCTCCCACCACCACTTGTGTCCGGTCACGTCGACGGTCACCGCGGGTGGTTCCGTGGGCTGTCCCAGCGCGGCCAGGTCACGCAGGCCGACGCCGTACACGGCGAGCAGGACGACGAACGGCACGCCGGCGCCGGCGACGACCACGAACCGGATCGGGTCGGTTGCGCCGGCCCGGCGGTGCGGGCGTCGCCGGAACGCCAGCGCCCAGGTCAGCAGCGCCATGACCACCACGAAGACGGCGGCCGAGATCCCGAACAACAACCACCAGAAGCCCGCCACCCGCCGGGCCCCGGTCCCCGCGGGATCCAGGGTGGAGGGCGCCCCTTCCGTACACCCGGCAAGCAGCACGAGCAGCCCGCAGCCGAGAACCCGGGCGACCGGAACGCCCGGCCGTCGACGTGGCTCCGTCAGCCGCCTGCCCACCATCGGTCACCTCCTCCCCCCTTCGCCCGGTCAGCGTCGCCCCGACAGGGTAACCGGACAAACAGTGCCATAGGCACTTTTGCCGTTTAACTCCCTAAACACCCTTCACTCCTGCATCATCGGCAGCGTGGGCCCTGCTCGACCGGGGTCCGGCACGGTCCGGACCGCAGACACCGACAACCCGCACCGCGGCGCGGGCACACCGGCGCGCGCCGGCCGGTGCGCGCCCGGCAACCGACGGACCCTGGGCTGGCTGGCGGCCGGCCTGACCGCCGCCGCCACCGCCGCCGGCCTGGTGATCGCGCCGCCCGACGCGGTACAGGGGGACGCCCAGCGGCTGATGTACCTACACGTCCCGGCAGCCTGGACCGCCTACCTGGCCTTCGCCGCCGTGCTCGCGGCCAGCATCGGCCACCTCGCCACCGGTGACCCGCGCTGGGACCGCTGCGCCCGCGCCGCCGCGGAGCTCGGGGTCGGGTTGACCGCGCTGACCATCGCGCTCGGCGCGCTCTGGGGACGAGCCGTCTGGGGCGTCTGGTGGGCCTGGGACCCGAGACTGGTGAGCACGGCCCTGCTCCTGCTGGTCTACGCCGGCTACCTGGCCGCCCGGCACATCCTCGGCCCGGGGCGCCGCGCTCCGGCTCCGCACCAGGCCGGCGGGCCGGTCGCGATCATCGGTGTCGCCGCGTTCGCCCTGGTACCGCTGGTCCACTTCTCCGTCGTCTGGTGGCGTTCCCTACACCAGCCGGCGACGGTCCTCGCACCGCACCGGCCGCCGATCGATCCGCTGATGGCCGCCGCCCTGCTGCTCAGCCTGGCCGCGTTCACCACCGCCACGGCCTGGATCTTCCTGCGTCGGCTGGCCGCGCTCCAGCCGGCGCCGGCCGCGGCCCGGACGCCGGCGCCATCCCCGACCCCGGCGAGGACCCGGTGACCGGGTGGACGGCCGTGCTGGCCGGTCTCGGCCTCACCGCCACCGCCGCCGCCTGGGCCGTCCGGTGGAGCGGCGCCCGATGCGGCGGGCGGACGGACCGGGCCACCAGCACCGCACCCCGCCGGCACCTGGCACCACCACCCCGCACCGCCGGTACGGCCGCGCGGCGTCCCGTCCCGCCGCCGCCCCGGAGCCCTCGGTGACCCGGCCGACCCGGGCCGGCCTCGTCCTGGCCGCCGTCGTGCTCACCGGCACCGGGCTGCTCGTCCAGGCCGGCCTGGCCGGCACGCTCAGCTACTACCGGACGCCCGCCGAGGCGGCCGCCGACCCCGACGCCCACACCACCCGGATCCGGCTGGGCGGAACCGTCGTGCCCGGCTCGGTCCGCCACGACCGGGGACAGACCGTCTTCCGGCTCGCCGCGGACGGACACGAGATCACCGTACGGCAGCGGGGCGTCCCCCCGAGCACCTTCCGGGCCGGCCAGGACGCGGTCGTGGAGGGTGTCCTCGGGCCCGACGGCGTGTTCCGCGCCGACCAGGTGGTCGTCCGACACGGCAACGACTACCGACCGGCGGACGCGACCCCGCCGGAGCCGGCCCGATGACCGGCCAGGTCGGTGCCGGTGCCCTCGTCGCCGGCCTCGTCGCATCGGTGGCCGCGGCCCTGCTGTGGCTGCGCCGTGCGCTGGCCCCGGACACGCCGGTCCGACCAGCCCGGCTGGCCACCGCCGCCGCGCTGTGGGCCGCCGTGGTGGCCTGCGGGGCCCTGGAGTGGGCGCTGCTGCGCCACGACTTCAGCCTCCGGTTCGTCGCCGAGCACGGCGGCCGGCACGTCCCGGTGTACTCCACCGTCACCAGCCTCTGGTCGGCGCCGGACGGCTCACTGCTGCTGTGGCTTCTCATCCTCACCGGCTACGCCGGCCTGCTCGCCCTGGTCGGGCACACCGGCGACCGCCGGCTGCACTCGTGGGCGATGACCGTGGTCAGCATCGTCGTCGTCTTCTTCTTCACGCTGTCCCACTTCGCCGCCAACCCGTTCCACCCGGTCACGCCGGTGCCGACCGACGGCCCGGGACCCAATCCCCTGCTGCGGGCGCATCCCGCGATGGGCCTGCACCCACCGCTGCTGTACGCCGGCTACGTCGGCCTGGTCGTTCCGTTCGGGTACGCCCTCGCCGGACTGCTGGCCGGTCCCGCCGGACGACGCTGGTTGGTCCCGGCCCGACGGTGGACCCTGCTGGCCTGGACGCTGCTCACCGCCGGGATCCTGCTCGGAGCCTGGTGGTCGTACGCCGTCCTCGGCTGGGGCGGCTACTGGGCCTGGGACCCGGTCGAGAACGCGTCGCTGCTGCCGTGGCTGACCGCCACCGCGTTCCTGCACGCGCTCCGGCGCCCCCACGCCGCCGACCGCGACGGCTGGCCGGTCGGGCTGGCCTGCGCCAGCTTCCTGCTGGTCCTGCTCGGCACGTTCCTCACCCGATCGGGGACGGTGGCCAGCGTGCACGCCTTCACCGCGTCGCCGCTCGGGCCGCTGCTGCTGGGTTTCCTTCTGGTCACCGCCATCGGTACCGTGCTCCTGGTCGGCTGGCGCCTACCGCGCCCGACCGGGGCGGCCCCTCCGGCCCGCGACACGCCGGACGCCGTACCGGCGCTGTCCCGGTCCGCGGCGCTGCTCGGTAACCGGATCCTGCTCACCACCATCGCCGCGGTGGTGCTCGCCGGCACGCTCGCTCCCCTGCTCGCCGAGGCTGTCACCGGCAGCGCCGCCGCGGTCGGTCCGGCCTACTTCCACCGCACCGTCGTGCCGCTGGCGATCGCGATGCTGGTGCTGATCGGTCTGGCGCCCCTGTTTCCCCCGGCCGGGACGCCGCCAGGCGCGCTGGCCCGGCGGGCTGCCGTACCGGCGGCCGTCGCGCTGGCAGCCGTCGCCGTGCCCGGCCTGCTGAGCCGGCCCGGACCAGCGGTCCTGGCCGCCCTCGGCTGCGCCGGATTCGCCCTGACCGCCACGGCCGGCGATCTGTGGCGGCGGCTGCGCGCCGACGGCGGACCGCGGTTCGTCGACTGGCCCCGGCTCGGCACACCACTCGCACACGCCGGGGTCGCGCTCGTCGCCGTCGGTGCCGCCGCCTCCGCCGGCTACTCGGTCACCGTCGAGCGGGAACTGGCGGTCGGCGATTCGCTGGCGGCGCCGGGTGCGACGGTCCGGCTCACCGCGATCGAGCGGACCGGTGGCGGCGGGGCCGGAGTGACGGTCCGGGCCCGCCTCGCCGTCGGACCGCCGGACCGACCAGCCGGTACGGCCACCCCGAAGCTGACGTACCACCCCCAGCACGACCTGACGGTGAGCGTCCCGGCGATCCGCTCCGGCCTGCTCCGGGACACGTACACCACCCTGCTCGCCGTCTCGGCGGACGGCCGCACCGCCACCGTCCGGCTGGCCGTGAACCCGATGATCTCGCTGGTCTGGGCCGGCGGCGCGCTCACCGTCCTCGGTGGCGGGCTCGCCCTGGCGGCGGCCACGCGCCGACGCCGCGGGCGGGGCTGGGTACGGCGGAACCCCGGCCGGGTACGGTCGGCGCCAGCCCTCCCGGAGGTGGTGCGGTGAGCCACCCGCTCCGCCGCCGACCGACGGCCGGCTGGCGCCCCCGGTTCCGGTGGGTGCCGACTCTGGCGCTGCTCGGGATCGGGACCCTCGGCGTGACGATGGCGGTGGGCGTCACGGGCACCGTTGTCCGGTCCGGGCCGCCGGCCAGCGCGTTGGGCGCGCCCGCGCCGGCCCTGACCGGCCGCAGCCTCACCGGCACCCCGGTCGACCTCGCCGACCTTCGCGGCCGGGTCGTGCTGGTCAACCTGTTCGCCTCCTGGTGTGGGCCGTGCCGTGCCGAACTTCCGCTTCTCGTCGCGGCGCAGCGCCGCTGGGCGGCACGGGACCTGCGGGTGCTCGGTCTCGCCGTCCGGGACGGCGAGACGGCGGTGCGGGCCCTGCTCGCCGAGACCGGGGCGACGGACCTGACCGTGGTGCCCGACCCGACCGGAGCCACCGCCGTGAGCTGGGGCGCGGCCGGGGTGCCGGAGACCTTCCTGGTGGACGACCAGGGCCGGATCGCGGACCGGGCGACCGGCCCGGTGACCGCCGAGTGGCTCGACCGGCGGCTGACCCGGCTGCTGGGTGCCCCGTGAGGCCACGGCAGGCCGCCAAAGCGGTCGTCCTGCTGGTCCTGCTGCTGGGCGCCGCGCTCGGCGTGTACCGCTCGGCGCGGGTGGCCGGCGACGACGACCCGGCGCGCCGTCTCGCCGCCGGGCTGCGCTGCCCCGCCTGCCAGGGAGAGTCGGTGGCGGACTCCCGGTCGCCCATCGCCGCGGCAATGCGGGAGGTGATCGCCGACCAGCTGCAGGCCGGCCACAGCCCGGCAGAGGTTCGGACGTACCTGGTCAGTCGCTACGGGGCGGAGATACTGGCCGCACCCCCGGCACGCGGCTGGGGTCTGCTGCTCTGGCTGGTACCGGCGCTCGCGCTCGGAATCGGGACCGGTTCGGCCCTGCGCGGCCATCGCCGCACCCGCCGGTACCGCCACACCCCGGTCCCCGCCACCCGGCCGGCACCGGTCCGGTCCGGTACGGCACGGCCGGAGGACCGGACCCGGCGGGCGATCGCCGCGGGCGGGATCTGGAACGCGGGTGCCGTGGCCGTGCTGGCCCTGGTCGGCGGTGTCGCCGTGGCCGCCCCACACCTGACCGCCGTCCCACGCCCGGCGGCCGCCCCGGACCCGGTCGCGTCCGCCGACCCGGTGCTCGACCTGCTGGCGCTGGCGCGCACGGCAGAGGGGCAGGGCCGGTACGAGGCGGCCGCCCAGATGTACCGGACCGCCCTCGCGCAACGGCCGGACGACGAGATCCGCCTGCGGCTGGCCTTCACCCTGATCCGGACCGGGCGGTCCGCCGAGGCGGCCCGACTCGCCGAGACGGTCCTGGCCGGACGGCCCGACGCTCCGGACGCCCTGCTGATGCTCGGCCTCGCACAGCGCGACACCGATCCCGCGACCTCGACCCGCACCCTTCGCCGGTTCCTCGACCGGGCACCCGGGCATCCGGCCGCCGCCGAGATCCGGCGCCTGGTCGAAGCCGGCTGAGCCGTCGTCGATCCCCGGCGCGCGGGCGAACGGTCCCGGACGCCTCGAGGGTCGGACCCGTCCGGTCGCCACCGTCGCCCGCCGGGCCGGTCCGGTCAGCCGGGTCCGCCCCCGGCGCGTACCGCC
>CALGAM010000073.1 GCA_937951935.1 uncultured Micromonospora sp.
CGCATCGGGTGCTTCTCCAACCCCCAGATGCCGTTGTTGCCGACCACGATGACCACGGGCAGCTTCTGCCGCACCAGCGACTCGACGTCCATCAGCGAGAAACCGGCGGCGCCGTCCCCCATCAGCACGCAGATCTGCCGGTCCGGGTAGCTGACCCGGGCCCCCATCGCGTACCCCAGGCCGGTGCCGAGGCAGCCGAACGGGCCGGGGTCGAGCCAGGTGCCGGGCTGGGCCGGTTCGAGGTAGCGGCCGGCGTACGAGACGAAGTCGCCGCCGTCGCCGATGGTGACCGCGTCCGGGGCGAGGACGCGACGCAGCTCGCCGTAGACCCGGGCCGGCTTGATCGGGTCGGTGTCGGCGGCCATCGCCGCCGCGTCCCGGTCCCGCGCCGCCTCCTCCGCGGCGCGCAGTTCGGCCAGCCACGGCTCGTGGTCGGCCCGGTCGCCGCGGTGGTCCGCGAACGCGGTCAGGATCAGCCGCAGGTCGCCGGCCGGGCTGACCGCCGGCTGTACGTGCGTGGCACGCTGGCTCGGGGCGTCGACGACGTGCACCACCGTCGCGTCGCCGAAGTCGCCGAAGTTCAGCCGGAAGTCGAGCGGGGTGCCGATCACCGCCACCACGTCGGCCCCACCGAGCGCGACCCGGCGGGCCTTGGAGAAGTGCAGCGGGTGGCCGGGGGGCAGGGCACCCCGCCCCATCCCGTTGGTGAAGACCGGCACCCGCAGCGCCTCGGCGGCGGCTCGCAGCGCCTCGACCGCGTCCGCGGCGTACACGTCGGAACCGGCGACGACGACCGGGCGCCGCGCCTGCGCGATCAGCCGGACGGCGGTGGCGACCTCGTCCGGGTCCGGCTCGATCACCGGTACGGTCGGCGCAGGCAGCTCCGCCTCCCCGGTGGAGAAGATCACCTCCAGCGGAAAGTCGAGAAAGACCGGACCACGGTGCGGGGTGAGCGCGGTGTCGAGGGCGCGCCCGACCGCACCGGCCACGTCGTCGGTGGCGAGGACGGTGGCGGCGTGCTTGGTCACCGGGGCGACCAGTGGGACGTGGTCGATCTCCTGGAGGCTTCCCGCCCCCCACCGGAAGGCGGGTGCCCGGCCGCCCAGCACCAGCACCGGGGAGGCGTTGAAGTACGCACTGGTCAGCCCCGAGATGCCGTTGGTGACCCCGGGCCCGGCGGTGAGGACGGCGAGCCCGGGTCGGCGCTGGAGCTTGGCGACCGCCTCGGCGGCGAAGACCGCGGACTGCTCGTGCCGGACGTCGTAGATCGGGAACCCGCTGCGGTGCGCGGCGTCGTAGAGCGGGAAGACGTGACCGCCGGAGAGGGTGAACATCTCCCGTACGCCGTACCCGCGCAGCGCCGCCAGCGCCAGCTCGCCACCGTGCCCCTCGACCCGCTCGGTCATCGTCGCTCCCCTCGTCCGTGGCCGAGGTCACAGGTTACCGGCCGGTCACCACGGGGTTCGGCCACGGTCCGTGGGCGGTCGCGGTCCCCGGTCGGCGACCCGCCACCGGCCTCACCGGCCGGTGAAGTCGGGCTTGCGCTTGGCGATGAAGGCGGCCATCCCCTCCCGCCGGTCGTCGGTGGCGAACAGCGACGCGAACAGCTGGCTCTCCCAGGCCAGCCCCGAGGCGAGGTCCAGCTCCAGGCCGCCGTCGATCGCCAGCTTCGCCGCCCGCAGCGCCTGGGCCGGGCCGGTGACGTACGGCCGGACCAGGGCGACCGCCTCGTCGTACACCGCGTCGGCCGGGACCACCCGGTCGACCAGGCCGATCCGCAGCGCCTCGGCCGCGTCGACCATCCGACCCGACATGATCAGGTCCTTGGCCCGGGCCGGACCGACCAACCGGGCGAGCCGCTGCGTACCACCCGCACCCGGGATGATGCCGAGCTTGATCTCCGGCTGGCCGAGCTTGGCGTCCTCGGCGGCCACCCGCCAGTCACAGGCCAGTGCCAGCTCGCAGCCGCCGCCGAGGGCGTATCCGGTGATCGCCGCGACCACCGGCTTCGGGATCCGGGCCAGCGCCCCGATCGCGGCGGAGATGTCGGCGGCCCGCTGCACCATGTCGACGTACGACATGTCGGCCATCTCCTTGATGTCCGCACCGGCCGCGAAGACCTTCTCCCCGCCGTACACCACGACCGCCCGGATCTCGGGGTCGGCGGCGACCTGCGTGGCGGCGGCCCGCAACTCCTCCTGCACCTGGACGTTCAGGGCGTTCATCGGCGGCCGGTCCAACCGGATCGTGCCGATACCGTCGCTGGTCTCCACCCGGACGAAGTCGCCCACAACCCACCTCCACATCACGGTCGCGTGGCCCACCTTAACGCCCGATCAGCAGTCGCGGCGTGGACCGGGTCCGTTCGGCGCCGACGGCCGGCAGGGTGGCGGGGTTCTCGTTACCCTGGGCGACGTCGGCCGTGGGCCCGATCTTCCCGCGGCACGGCGTGTCGGGCCGCCCCGGAGGCGGTGACGTGACGGCCCACCAGGACGGACGACGACCCACCAGGACGATGACCTACCACGACGGATGACGACCTACTACGACGAGGGCCAGGTACGGGTCACCTCGGAGGTGGTCCGGGTCGCGGGGCGGGCGTACCCGCTGCGGGACATCGCCCGGATCTGGCACGTCCGGGCCGGACGCCGCTGGGGCGTCCTGGCCGGACGCGGCGCCCTGCTGGTGTCCCTCGCCGGCCCGTTGGTCGCCGCCGTGGCCGTCCTCCTGGTCGCGGTACGCCTGCGTGCCCCGCTCGCCGTCACGGTCGCCGCCGTCGGGGTTTCCGTCCTGCTCGGACTGGCCGCCGCCCCGGTCACCGACCTTCTGCTCGACCGGATCGACCGCAGCTACGACCAGGGCAGCCACCACCTGGAGATCTGGGCGCAGTGGCGGGGCAGGCCGGTGCGGCTGCTCCGCACCGGCGACGCGTCACGGTTCGGCCGGATCTACCGTGCCCTGCAGCGGGCGGTCGAGCAGCACACGACGGACAGTGCCCGCCGCTGACCACGCCGACCGTCCATCCGGTGGGGTGGCCCGGGCCGACGCGGCACGTCGCCGCCACGGTTGACGGGCGCGCTTTGCTGGAATGGTGACGCTCTATTACCGGGACGACACGGTGCGGGTCACCTCCGACGTCATCCAGGCGAACGGGCACGTGGTGCCGGTCGCCGAGGTGACCTACGTCTGGCACACCCGCGGCCCCGGCACCGCCCGGACCCGGACCCGGCTGCTCGGCCGGGGCGTGTTGATCTTCCTCTTCTCGATTCCGCCGCTGGTCGCGGTGATCTGTGTGCTGTCGCTCGCCTACTCCGCCCACGAGCGGAACCAGTGGCGGCTCGCCGCGGTGATCCTGGCCGCCTGCGCGGTCGGGGCCTTCGCGCTCATGCCGTTCCTGGAGCTGCCGCTGACCTGGCTGGACCGCTCCTACGAGAAGGGCGTCCGGGTCCAGGAACTCTGGGTGCAGTACCGCGGCCGGGAGGTCATGCTGGTCCGCACCGCCGACGCGCTCCGGTTCGGCCAGATCTACCGGGCCATCCAACGGGCCGTCGAGCAGCACGGCGCGGAACGCTGACGCCGGGTACGTCAGGGCGCCGGTGACCGGGGGGGTGCGTGACGGCCCGGACGCCCGCCGGCCGCCGTCGGTCTGGCGGGCGCCGGCCAGGGTGACCGGCAGCGCCGACAGGCCCCGGATCAGCACGCTGGGGCGCCAGGCGAGCTGCTCGACCGGCACCGCCAGCCGCATCCCGGGGAACCGACGGGCCAGCGCGCCGAAGGCGACCTGTCCCTCCAGCCGGGCCAGCGGCGCGCCGAGGCAGTAGTGGACGCCGTGCCCGAAGGCGAGGTTCGGCACGGCCGGCCGGTCCAGGAGCAGCCGGTCGGGGTCGGGGAAGCGGTCCGGGTCCCGGTTGGCCGCCGCCAGCGACACCAGCACGACGGCACCGGCGGGAATGAGCTGCCCGCCCAGCTCGACCGGTTCCACCGCGGTCCGGAAGGTCGCGGTCTGCACCGGTCCCTCGTAGCGCAGGCACTCCTCGACGACCCCCGGCAGCAGCTCCGGCTCGGCCACCACCCGCGCCCACCGCGCCGGCTCCGACAGCAACAGCAGCACGCCGTTGGCGATCAGGTTGGTCGTCGTCTCGTGGCCGGCGAGCAGCAGCAGGTAGACCATCGAGGTCAGCTCGTCGTCGGTCAACCGGTCGCCCTGGTCCCGGACGGTGAGCAGGGCCGTGAGCAGGTCGTCGCCCGGGTGCCGACGCTTGTCCGCCAGCAGCCCGCGGACGTGGTCCAGCAGGGCCAGCACCGCCGGAACCCACCCGGCCACGTCCATCGGACCGGCGAGGACCGCGTTGACCCAGCCCCGGAAGGCGCTCCGGTCCTCGGCGGGGATGCCGAGCAGCTCGCAGATCACCTCGATCGGCAGCGGGGCGGCGTACGCGTCGAGCAGGTCCACCGTGGCGGCGCCGGTTCCGGCGGCCGTGGCGGCGAGGTCGTCGAGCAGGCGGTCCGCGATCTGCTCGATCCACGGACGCATCGCGGCGACCCGACGGGGGGCGAAGGGTCCGGAGACCAGCCGACGCAGCCGGGTGTGGTCCGGCGGGTCGGCGGAGAGCATGTGCCGGTTCAGCGCCCGCTCGACCTCCTCCGGCACCAGCGTCCGGACGTTGACCCCGCCGGCCGGCTTCGCGGCCTTGCTCAGTCGCGGGTCGCCCAACGCCCGCTGCGCGTCGTCGTACCGCGTCACCAGCCACGCGGTGGTGCCGGTCGGCAACGTGATCTCGACCACCGGGCTCTCGCGGCGTATCCGCGCCAGTACGTCGTGCAGATCCCAGCCGCTGGCGAGGGGATTGGCAACGGGTGCGGTCGACACGGCCTCTGCTCCCGGTCCTCGTTCCGGCTCCGCCGGGGCGGCGGGTCCGCCGGCGGCAGACCCGGTCGATCGTCACGGCATCTCACGACAGATGTCGACATGGAACCCGACAGTGTCGAAATCCCCCTCCTCAGACCTTCACCACCTCGCGTCCCAGCGGCCAGAACGCGGCCGGGACCAGCTTGAAGTTCGCGATGCCGAACGGGATGCCGATGATCGTGACGCAGAGTGTGACCGCCGCGACGATGTGGGCCAGGGCGAGCCACCATCCGGCCAGCACCACCCAGAGCACGTTCGCCAGTCCGGAAGCGAGCCCGGCCCCGGGCTTGGTCACCAGGGTGCGGCCGAACGGCCAGAGCGAGTAGGACGCCAGCCGCAGCGCGGCGACCCCGAACGGGATGGTCACGACCAGCGCGAAGCAGACCAGCGCCGCGAGGCCGTAGCCGACGGCGAGGACGATGCCGCTGCCGAAGATCAGCCAGAGGACGTTGAGGAGGAACCGCACCATGCGACCAGGGTGCACCGGCACGGCAAACAGGGCCCGTCACGCCGCCGGCCCCCGGTCGGTCGGTCAGCCGGGCACGTACAGCTCGTCGATCTCGGAGCGGAACGGCAGCGCCACCGAGGCGCCCAGTTTGCGCGCACAGGCCGCCCCGGCCGCGCTGGCCCAGCGGACCGCGTCGACCAGGTCCCGTCCCTCACCCCAGGCCACCGCGAGCGCCCCGGTGAACGCGTCACCGGCGGCGGTGGAGTCGACCAGCTCCACCTTGACCGCCGGCACGTGCAGCGCGGTGCCGTCCCGGTCGCCGTACCAGGCGCCCTGCCGGCCCAGGGTCAGCACCGCCCGGGGGACGACGTCGAGCAACGCCCCGGGTTCGGCGTAACCCGGCCCGATGATGGCTCGGGCCTCGGCCTCGTTGACCACCAGCAGGTCCACCAGGTCGAGCAACTCGACCGGGACCGGTTGCGCCGGCGCCGCGTTGAGCAACACCCGGGTACCGGACTCCCGGGCGGCCCGGGCCGCCTCGGTCACCGTCTGCACCGGGATCTCCAGCTGCGCGACCAGGACGTCCGCCTGCCGAACCGCGGCCAGTTCGGCCTCGGTCAGCCCGACGAAGGCCGAGTTGGCCGCCGGGGTCACCACGATGGTGTTCTCCCCGTCCGCGTCCACGGTGACGATCGCCACGCCCGAGGAGCCGTACACCACGCGGATCCGCTCGGTGTCGACTCCGGCGGCGGCGATGCGGGCCTTGAGGGTCACCCCGAACGCGTCGGAGCCGATCGCGCCGAGCAGCGCCGTGTCGCCACCGGCCCGGCTGGCCGCGATCGCCTGGTTGGCACCCTTGCCGCCGGCCACCATGACGAAGTCGGTACCGAAGACGGTCTCCCCCGGTTTCGGCAGCACCGCCGTGGTCACCACCAGGTCCATGTTGGCGCTGCCCATCACGACGATTCGCGGTCGCTGCCGTCCCACCGACACCTCCCGATCCGGCGAATGCCCGAGTCTAGAGCGGATGGGCGCCGAACGCTTCTGGCAGGCTGCACGGCATGGGCCAGATGCCGATCGGAGTGCTGTACCGCGGCCACACCCCGCCGGAGCAGCTGCCGGCGTACGCCCGGCTGGTGGAGCGGCTCGGCTACGACGAGCTGTGGGTGGTGGAGGACTCCTTCTTCGGCGGCGCCGTCTCCACCGCCGCCGTCGCGGCGGCGGCGACCGACACCCTCCGCATCGGCATCGGCATCCTGCCGGCGGTGTTCCGCAACCCGGCGTTGGCCGCCATGGAACTGGCCAACCTGGCCCGGCTCTTCCCGGGACGGATCCTGCCCGGTTTCGGGCACGGCAGGTCGGCCGGGGTACGCCGGGTCGCGGCCGGCCACCCGTCCCCGCTGGCGGTGCTCGGCGAGACGGTCACGGCGGTCCGCGCGCTGCTCGCCGGCCAGACCGTCACCGTGACCGGCCGGCACGCCCGCCTCGCCGAGGTGGCGCTGGAGTTTCCGCCGGAGCGGCCGCCGCCGATCGCCACGGGCGTCCGCAACGCGCGTTCGCTGCGGCTGTCCGGCCGGGTCGCCGACGGCACGGTCCTGGCCGGGTGCGCGAGCCCCGAGTACGTCCGCTGGGCCCGACGCCTCATCGACGAGGGGCGCCGGGAGGCCGGGCGGACCGACGACCATCGGCTCACCGTCTACGTCCACCTGGACCTCGACGAGACCCGGGACAGCGCCCGGCGGGAGATCGCCACCCGGCTCGTCGACGGCGGGCCGCTCTCCCCGGCCGACGCCGAACTGGCCGACGAACTCGCCGCGCTGCTGGCCGCCACGCCCGGCGTGGCGGCACTGGCGGCGGCGCTGCCCGAGCGCTTCCTGGAGCGGTTCGCGGCGGCCGGCACCGCCGAGCAGTGTGCGGCGGCGGTGGCCCGGCTCCGCGACGCCAGCGCGGACGCGGTCGTCCTCGTCCCGCCGCGCGACGCCCCGTCGGCGGTGGCCCAGCTCACCCTGGCGGCGGAGTCGCTGCTGCCGATGCTGCGCGCCGCCACCGGCTGACGGGGTGCCCGGGGCCGGCTCAGGCGGCCCGGGCGGTGAACCGGTCTCCGACCCGGTCGACCACCAGCGGCACGCCGAACGTCTTCGACAGGTGCTCCCCGGTGATCGTCTCCGTGATCGGCCCCTGCGCCACGATGCCGCCCTCACGCAGCAGCAGCGCGTGGGTGAATCCCGGCGGGATCTCCTCGACGTGGTGGGTGACCAGCACCAGCGCGGGCGAGTCCGCGTCGTGGGCCAACTCGGCCAGCCGGGCCACCAGATCCTCCCGGCCGCCCAGGTCGAGGCCGGCCGCCGGCTCGTCGAGCAGCAGCAGCTCCGGGTCGGTCATCAGCGCCCGGGCGATCTGCACCCGCTTCCGCTCGCCCTCCGACAGGGTGCCGTACCGCCGGTCGGCCAGCGCGGCCACACCGAGCTGGCCGAGCAGCGCGTTCGCGCGTGCCTCGTCCAGCTCGTCGTACTGCTCGCGCCAGCGGCCGACCACCGACCAGGCGGCGGTCAGCACCACGTCCCGGACCCGTTCGTCGGCCGGGATCCGCTCCGCCAGCAGGGCTGTGGTCAGGCCGATCCGGGTACGCAGCTCGGAGAGATCGACGCGGCCGACGCGCTCACCGAGCACGTGCACCACCCCGGTGGTCGGGTGCAGCCGCGCCGCCGCCAGGTTCAGCAGCGTCGTCTTCCCCGCGCCGTTCGGCCCCAGCACGACCCACCGCTCGGCGGCCGTCACCCGCCAGGTCAGGTCATCGAGCAGCGCGTTCCCGGAGCGCATGACGGTGACCCGGTGCAGGTCGATCACCACGTCCGGGCCCGGCGGCGGTACGTCGTCACCGGCGTCGGTGCCCGCTGCGGCACCGGCGGAGAGGTAAACGGGGTTGTCACGCACCCATCCATCCAACCACGCACCCGACCGTCCCTCACGGGACCCTCCGGGCCGCCCGCGCGGGGTGGTCGCCGGGCGTGGCCCGGCCCTCGCGGCCCGGTGGTGGGCGGGCCCACGCCCCACGCGGCGCGGGCCCGCCCACGTCGCGTCAGACCCGGGTGATCCGGACCGCGTCGGCGATCACCAGCCCGGTGCCGGCGGTCCACCGGCTCACCCCCACCTTGTTGCCCTCGCCGGCGGCCAGGGTGAAGGTGCCCAGGTTGCGCCACGTCCCACCGCCGGAGCGCTGGTCGACGTAGACGGTCTGGTTACCGCTCGGCGTGACGATGATGTAGGGCGCGGCGCTGTTGTAGCCGGAGTTGGCCGGGTACCAGACCTCGACGCGGTAGCTGGCCGTGGCCGGGATGTTCGCCCGGTACCAGGCCGGGTCGCTGGCCGCGACCGGGTCGGCGAACCGGTAGTCGGAGCCGTACCGCTGGCTGGAGTAGCTGGACGTACCCCAGTTGCTGCTGGCGGTGAACGCCCCGGAGGTGCTGTTGTCGATGGTCACCGACCAGCTCGGCGACGGGTTGCTCGAACCGGTGACGAGCTGCATGTAGTAGGTCCAGTTCCAGTTCGGCCCCGGGTCGGTGTGGGTCGCCCCGGGCACCTGGTTGTGGCCGATGATGTGGCTACGGTCCTTCGGGATGCCGTACCGGTCGCAGAGGTGGCGGGTCAGCGCGGCCGAGGAGCGGTACATGGCGTCGGTGAACCAGGACGCCTGGTTGACGTAGCCCTCGTGCTCGATGCCGATCGACTGGGTGTTGTACGTCCAGTTGCCGGCGTGCCAGGCGATGTCCTTGTCCCGGACCGACTGGGTCACCGCGCCGTCCGAGGAACGGACCACGTAGTGCGCGCTGACCTGGGCCGAGGGGTTCTGGAACCAGCTGATCGTGCCGGCGTACGACCCCTGGGCCACGTGGATCACCACGTAGTTGATCTGGTACGTCGACTCGCGGTTGGAGACGGTGTAGTTGGCCGAGTGCGCCGGAGCCCAGGCGGCCGGCCCGTAGTCGGTGCTCATGATGCCCACGCCGTCCGTGCTGCCCAGCGGGGCGACGTTGGCCAGGGCACCCCGCTCGGGGGCGACCTTCCGGGGCGCGAGGCGGACCGGCCCGCCGTCGGTGGCGGCGTCGACGCCGGTGGCGAGCAGGTCGTAGACGGCGTCGGCGTAGAGCCGGGCGACGGCCGGGTCGCTCGCGCCGCCGTACCGGGCGACGACGCCGTACCAGCGGTTGACGTCGGCGCGTTGGGCGGCGGTCAGCCCGGCGGCGTCGGCGTACGAGCGCAGCACCGCGGCCGCCCCGGTGATGTTGGCGGCGGTGTCGGTTCGCAGGGTCGCCGCGTCGAGGCCGGTCAGCGTGACCGCCTCGTCCAGGGTCCGCACCTGCGGGTTGCTGGCCAGGTGCATCACACCGTAGCCGTTGGAGGCGCTCGGCGCCCCGGCGTGGCCGTCGAGGTGGGTCTCGGCGTAGCCGAGGGCGACCAGCAGGTCGCGGGGTACGTCGTAGCGGGCCGCCGCCCGCTCGAAGGCGGTCGCCATCGGCCCGGACCGGGCGGGCAGGACGCCGGCCGACGGTCCGCCCACCCCGTCGCTGCCGGCGGGGCGGGCGGCCGCCGCCTGACCGGTCACGCCGAGGGTGAGGGAGGCGATGAGTGCGGCACCGAGCAGGTGGCTCAGGCGCGGCTGGAGATGCCGAACGGTCACGGTCACTCCTCTCGGGTGCACGGACGCCCTGGGGGTGTGGGCGCCGGTGGCCGTACCGTATAGTGTTGCATTCGTCTATGTCGAGAGATTGCACTCGACTGACGATTGATGAAAACTATCTACATGTCGCGCGGACGGGTGTGCCCAGGCTCCGGTGTGTCCCGTGTGTGGGCGGTGACGGCGACGGCGTGGGCCACCGGCCGGCGCCGGCCTGGTCCAGCCCGGACACCCGCGCGGCGGACCGCCCGATGTGGGCAACGTCACGACCCGGTCGACGATGCGCGTCGTCACCCGGCCGACGCCGCCGCGACCGCGGCTCAGTCGACGGTGGACCCGAAGACCTCGTCGCGGACCGCGTCGAGTGCGACCCGCAGGGCACCACGCAGCACCGGCTCCTCGGTCAGCTCGGTCGGCACCACCCGGGGCGCGACCAGGGTGATGGCCGCCACCTCGTGCTGCACCCGGTCGGCCAGCGCGGTACCACCGGCCTGGCCGACCTCGCCGGCCAGCACCACCAGTGGCGGGTCGAGTACGACACAGCTACTGGCCACCCCCAGCGCCAGTCGACGTGCCACCTCGTCGAGCACCGGGCCACCGGCCGTGCCCGCGGCGATCGCGGCCCGGATCGCGTCCGCGGCCGAGCCGGCCCGGAAGCCGCGCTCGCGCGCCACCGCGCGGATGGCGTCCGCCCCGGCCAGTTGCCCGAACGGAGGCTTCGCCCGCCGGGAGGCGTCCCGGTGAATCTCCGCTCCCGGCACCGGCAGGTACCCGATCTCGCCCGCCGCGCCGGTGCTGCCGCGGTGCAGCCGCCCGTTCAGCATGATCGCCAGACCGATGCCGACACCCAGCCACACCAGGACGAAGTCCGTCACCCCGCGCGCCGCCCCCGACTCCGCCTCGGCGACGGCGGCCAGGTTGACGTCGTTCTCGAAGACGACGGTGGTGTCGAGATCCTCGCGCAGCGCGGCGAGGAGGCCACGGTGCCAGCGCGGCAGGTTGAACGCGAAGGTGATGTCCCCGGTGTTCGGGTCGACCAGACCCGGCGTACCGAGTACCACCCGGCGGACGCCGCCGAGGTCGACGCGGGCCTCACTCGCCGCCTGCACCACCGCGTTGTGGACCACGCCGACCGGGTCGTCGGTGTCGCGGGTCGACTGTTCCACCCGGCCGATCACCTCGCCGGTGATGTCGGCGCAGGCGGCCACCACCCGGTCCGGTCCGACGTCGACACCGACCACGTACGCGCTCTCCGGCCGTACGGCGTAGAGCTGGGCGTTCGGGCCCCGCCCGCCGGCCTGTTCGCCGACCCGGGTCACCAGGCCCCGCTCCTCCAGCCGTTCCACGAGCTGGGAGGCGGTGACCTTGGACAGCCCGGTCAACTCACCCAGCTGCGCACGGGTGAGCGGACCCCGCGTGAGCAACAGCTCCAGCGCCGCGCGGTCGTTGAGAGCGCGGAGCAGACGGGGGGTACCGGGCAACCGGGTGTTGGCCATCGCGTCCTCTTACTTTAGGTAAGGTTTCCTAACCAACAGGCTAACGTTCATGGGAGTAGACGTAGCGTAATGGCCCGGAGGGCCGGACTCGCTAAGCCGATCCGGTGCCCTCACTCCCGGGACGGACCTCCCCGACCCCGACGCTCGGCGGTGGGCGACGGCCCGACGGGGGAGCAGCTCCGTCCGCCGACACGGCGGCCCGGTCACCGCCCCGCAGGCGGATCCGCTCCGGTACGCCACGTGCGCCCGCACCAGACCACAGGAGGATTCGTGCCGATCGACCACGGGCTCCGCCGGCTCGCCCTGGGTACGCTGCTCGCCGCCTTTCCCGGGACCACCCCGCCCGGCTGGGCGCTCGACCTCGTCGCCGAGGGCCTGGCCGGACACACCCTGTTCGGTCGGAACATCGGTCGTCCCGACCAGGTCGCCGCACTCACCGCCGCGCTGCGCGAGGCTCGGCCGGACGTCCTGGTGGCGGTCGACGAGGAGGGCGGGGACGTCACCCGGCTCGCCCACGCCACCGGCAGCCCCTACCCCGGCAACGCCGCCCTCGGCGTGGTCGGCGACGTCGCCCTGACCCGTCGGGTGTACCGCGCGATCGGTGACGACCTGGCGGCACTCGGGATCAACCTCAACCTCGCCCCGACCGTCGACGTCAACACCGCCGACGACAACCCGATCATCGGCACCCGCTCGTTCGGTGCCGACCCGGCACAGGTCGCCGCGCACGCCGCGGCGGCGGTGGCGGGCCTGCAGGCGTCCGGGGTCGCCGCCTGCGCCAAACACTTCCCCGGGCACGGCGCCACGATCGCCGACTCACACCTGGAACTGCCCACCGTGGACGTACCGGTCGACGTGCTGCGAGGCCGCGACCTGCCTCCCTTCGCGGCCGCGGTCGGCGCGGACGTCAAAGCGATCATGACCGCCCACATCCGGGTGCCCGCGCTGACCGGCGACGACCCCGCCACGTTCAGCCGCGCCGTCCTGGTCGACCTGCTCCGCACCGAGTACGCCTTCGCGGGGGCGGTCCTCACCGACGCGTTGGAGATGAGGGGCGCCGCGGCGACCGCCGGTGGTGTCGGGCCCGCCGCCGTCCGGGCCCTCGCCGCCGGCGCGGATCTGCTCTGCATCGGCGCCCAGGTCGACGCCGACCTGGTCGAGGCGGTGGTCGCCGAGATCGTGGCGGCGCTGCGCGACGGGCGACTCGCCGTCTCCCGCGTCGAGGAGGCCGCCGAGCGGGTGGCCGCCCTGGCCGCCTGGGCGCGGGTCGACGACGCCCGGGGCGCCGACGCCCGGAGCACCACCGGCCCGGACGGCGAGCCGGGTGAGGCGGCGCTCGGCTACGCCGCCGCCCGGCGCGCCGTCCGCGTCGAGGGTGTGGTGGAGCACCTGGACAACCCCCTGGTGGTGCAGCTCTTCTCCGCCTCGACGATCGCCGAGGGGCGCGTGCCGTGGGGCCTCGGGCCGCACCTTGACGGCATCGAGCAGCTCCGGGTCGTCGCCACCGAGGTCGACGCCGACAGCCTGCGTGCCCGGGCCGGCGGTCGGCCGATCGTGCTGGTCGGCCGACGGCTGCACCAGCTACCCGGCGGGCCGGAGCTCATCGAGGACCTGGCCGCCCGCCACCCGGTCACCGTCGTGGAGATGGGCTGGCCGTCGGGCTGGCGGCCGGCCGGCGCCCGCGCGGTCGTCATGACGTACGGCGCCAGTCACGCCAACGGTCGGGCCGCCGCCGAGGCCCTCGGCCTGGCCGGCTGATCCAGTTTTTCTCACTGGTCGGGAAAGTCGGTCAAGTACCCGAACAGCCAGTTCGGGCGGTTCCCCCGCCCGCTTGTGGCGCGACACAGCCGGTACGTAGCGTTACCGGGGTGGCGACGGCGAGGCCGCACCCGACCCGGCACATCTCGGCGCTGAGCTCGGCCTGGGAGAGGACGCGGGCCGTGGACCGCACCGCTTGCGGCGATCCATGGCCCGCGGGCGCCCCGGGGACCCCGGCGCCGGGCCGGGCGACGGTCGAGATCACGGGCGCCGTCCCGCGGTGATGCCGTAGGCGGACCAGCCGCGGTCGGGGAAGCCGGCCGCCTCGGCGACGCGGGCCGCGCCGGGATCGTCGGGGCGTGCAGGTAGGTCGGCACCAGGCCCTCGTCGAGGATCCGCCGTGCCGCCTGGGCCACCAGCCGCCGGGCCAGCCCCTGTCCGCGGTACGCCGGCGCGGTGCCGACGGCCAGCTCGTGGCCGTACCCGTCGTGGCGTTTGATGCCCACCCCGGCGGCGTATCCGCCGTCCGGTGCCCACGCGACGAGCACCTCGCCGCCGAAGGGACGCAGCCAGTCCGGCACCGCCGGGTGGTCGTGATCCACCCACTCGCCGAGGTCGGGGCCGGGTGCCGGGGCGAGCGTGTACCGGAACACCGCCCGGTGGGCCGACCACCGTGGGCGGTCGAGTACGGCGGGCAGGCGGCGGAGGAACTCGGCCATCGGCAGCCGCGCCAGCGCGCGGACGGCGGCGGTGTACGCCGGTGGCACGGACAGCACCGTCCCGGCGGGGGTCCCGACACCGATCACCGGGTGGATCGCCCCGTCCCAGCCCGGCTGGGTACGCCGGTCGGAGCCGACGACGTCCAGCGCCCGGCCCGGCGGCCACCGCCCCAGCCAGCGCACCAGGTGGTGGTGGAGGCGTCGGTCGGGCATCCGTCGCACGTCCGTCTCCGTCCCGGGCACGGCCGGGGAGGCCACCCTCGGCGCACCCGACAGGGCCCGCAGTCCCCGGCCAGCCTATCGGGACGAGCGACAAAAATCGATATCTCTAGATGAAATCACCGAAGCCCGGGGATGCCACCCGAAACGGCCGGATGGCCGGACCGGGCCGGACGGCCGGGAACCCGCCCGGAGGACGAGGGACGTGCGCTCGAAGACGCGGTTGGAAGACGTGGCTGGAAGGCGGAGCTAGAAGACGTAGCGCTCGGCCAGCGTCTGGTAGTCGAACTGCTCGTCGTCGGCGAACCAGAGCTGGGACTCGTACTTCGCCTCGTCCACGCTCCCCGAGGCGTGGACGAGGTTGGCGACCGCCTTGCCGGTCTCCTCGGCGTGCGCCTTCGACATGTGCGCGAAGTCGCCCCGGATGGTCCCCGGCGCGGCCTGGGCCGGGAACGTCGGCCCGATGATCCGGCGAACGTTGGCCACCGCGTCCACCCCTTCGAGCAGCAGGGCGACGACCGGGCCCTGCTGCATGTAGGCGGCCGTGGCGTCGTAGACGCTCTTGCCGAACCGTTCCTCCAGGTCGAAGTAGTGCCTGCGGGTGAAGTCCGGGTCCATCTGCTTCATCTTCAGCCCGACGATCTTCAGCCCGGCGTCCTCGAAGCGCTGCACCAGTCGCCCGACCAACCCCCGCGCCACCGCGTCGGGCTTGAGCAGGACAAGAGTCCGTTCCGTGGCAGCCACCGTGGCCCCTCCTCGATCAGGTGGTCCGGGCCGTCGTGAACTGGTTCCACCGGCTGCCCGAGGACGTGGCCGTCGGGTCGCCGCTCCAGCGACAGGCCGTTGGGACCACGATAGTAGTAGCCACCGGCGGCGAGACGGCCGCACCGGTGTGCCTCCGACGTGCGACTCCGGTCGACGGCAGCCCGGCCCGGGCTCCGGCCGGTGGCGGCCGCCCCGCGTGGCGTGCGAACCGTCCCCGCTACCCGCCCGAGTCGGGGCGTTCCACGGTCTCGCTCGTCGGCAGCCGGGGCGTGCGCGGCACCGGCTGCTGGTACGCCGGGTCGGGCAGTCCCAGCCGCAGCGCCAGGTACGGCTGGCCGAGGCCGGCGAGCATCCGGCGCAGGAGCTGCCGGGTGACCGGGACCTCGACCGCTCCGCTCAACGGCACCAGGGTCACCCCGAAGCGGGTGGCGGTCAGCCACACCGCGGAGAGGGCCTCCCCGGCCCGCAGCCAGCTCTCCGGCTCGTCGTCGTCACCGAAGAGGACCCCGTAGACGGCGGCCTGGTCGTGCCCCGGCCCGACCGGAAGGGTGCCGACGCGACCGAAGTCCCGGGCCGGGACGGTGGTCTGCGGCGCGCGCTCCAGCAACACGTCGGCGGGGAGTCCGCTGCCCTTCGACGCCGCCCGGCTGGTCCAGTACTCCAGCTCCTCCCGTACCGCCGGATCGTCGGCGAGCAGTTCGCCGGCCCGCCCCGCCGCCGCGGCGAGTTCGATCACCTGGTCGTCGCGAAGGATCTGCAGCCGGACACCCTGCGGCACGGCCGCGGCGACGATCGCGTCCAGCGCCGCCCGCGGTACCTCCTGGTCGCTGACGGGCCGGCGGTCGGTGTGCCGCTGCGGAATCCGGCTGGCCAGCTCGATCGCGTCCGGCGGGGCCGGGGCCTGTCCGGTGGGGGTGATCCGGGCGAGCAGGTCGGGACGGGCCGGGTCCGGGAGCCGGTCGACCCGCACCGTCCAGCCGTCGGCGACGAGGGAGATCCGGGCGTGGTGCAGTGCGGCGCCACAGCTCATCATCAGCAGCCGGTGCTCGGGGTCGCCGGGGCCCAGCCGCCGCTCCTCGGCGACGGAGAGCTCGAGCAACCCGGGTTCCACCCGCCAGTGCCAGGGCTGGGTGTTGTGTACCGAGGGCGCGTGTGCCGCGTTCTCCGCGGCGCGGGCGAGGGCGTCGGTCGCGGACCGGTTTCCCCCGGACGTTGCATCGATCATCGCCTGATCCCCTCCGTCCTGCACCCATCGTGCCGCATTCCCCGACGATTCGCGCGTCATTGGGCACACCGGGAGACCAACGCCACCCCGGCGGCGGGCGGAGCCACCCACCGACCGGCGGCGGGCCCGCCGGCGGGTGCCACCCCCGGCCCTCGCGGTCGTCCGGAACCGGGCCGCCCGCGCCGTGGCGGCGCGGCCGGACCGGGCGGGCGGACCCACGGAGGCCACGGCCGCGGACGGCCCGGCCCCGTACGCTGAGCGCGAACGTCCGCTGCGACCCGGTCCCGCACCTCGACCTCGACACCGGCCCGGAGCCGGCCCCGTACGCTGAGCGCGTAAGTCCGCTGCGGCCTCGGCCCGGGGTCGCTACCTTCGGCCCCATGACGAGTCCACACACCCCACAGGCCCGCAGCGCCGACCCGGCGCACAGCGCCCTCGACGACTCCGTCTACAAGCGACTGCTCGCCGAACGGATCATCTTCCTCGGCACCGAGGTCACCGACGAGGTGGCCAACCGGATCTGCGCGCAACTGCTGCTGCTCGCCGCCGAGCACCCGAACCGGGACATCCACCTCTGGATCAACTCCCCGGGTGGCTCGGTCTCGGCCGGGATGGCCATCTACGACACGATGCAGTTCATCGAGAACGACATCTCCACCGTGGCCCTGGGACTGGCCGGCTCCATGGGACAGCTGTTGCTCTGCGCCGGCACCCGGGGCAAGCGGTACGCGTTGCCGCACGCCCGGATCGTGATGCACCAGCCGCACGGCGGCATCGGCGGCACGGCGGCCGACATCGCCATCCAGGCCGGGCAGATGATGTACACCAAGCGCGTCCTGCTGGAGACGATCGCGCGGCACACCGGACAGCCGTACGAGCGGATCGTGGCCGACGCCGACCGTGACCGTTGGTTCACCGCGGAGGAGGCCCGGGAGTACGGCTTCATCGACCAGGTGATCGCGGGCGCGGCCCAGCTCACCCCGGGCGGCCGGGCCCGAGGGTGAGTCTCGCCCGGCGGCACCACGGACCGGTCGACCGACGGCCCTGTACAGCGGCCACCGAAACCATATCTTTATATTGACCGAATTCGGTTCAGGGTGGAGCAGCATTCGTCGGAATTCAGTTACTGGCGGCGCCAAAGCCACAAGTCGCGACATTCCCCGACCCGCACCGCAATGTGCCCCATCACCCGCTTGCGCGCTTTGACGAGCGATGTGACAACGGCTCCCGCCTCTTGGTCCTCTGTGGAAGGATCATGAATCGACAGGCCGCCGTGCGGCGTATGTCGTCATGCCGGAACGAAAACCGAGCCGGCACGGAAAAGGGGAGGCCACATTGTCACTCCGTGCTGCTCCACCCACCGCCGAACGTATTCACCACGCATTCGAGGAGCAGGCGAGGCGGACCCCGGACGCCACCGCCCTCGTCGTCGGTGTGGAACGGCTCAGCTACGCCGAACTCGACGCACGAGCCGAACGCGTCGCCGCCGCGCTGCGGGCCCGCGGCGCCGGACGCGGCGATCTGGTCGGGGTCTGCCTGCCCCGGACCTCCTGGCTGATTCCCACACTGCTCGGCGTCCTCAAGTCCGGGGCGGCGTACGTGCCGCTCGACCCGAACTACCCGGCCGACCGGTTCCGGCTGATCACCGAGGACGCACGGTCGCGGCTGGTGGTCTGCGACGCGACGACGGCCGGCCTGGCGGCGACCGCCGGGGCGGAGGTGCTCGACGTCGCCGACGTGCCGGCCACGCCGCCGGCCGGCACCGACGTGACCCCGGACGTCGAGGGCGAGCCCGGCGACCCGGCGTACGTTCTCTACACCTCCGGATCGACCGGGGTGCCCAAGGGCGTACCACTGGCCCACGCCAACGCGATGGCGTTCCTGCGCTGGGCCGCCACCGCGTACAGCCCGGACGAGCTGCGGGGAAGCCTCGCCGGCGCCTCGGTCTGCTTCGACTTCTCGATCCTGGAGATCTTCGCGCCGCTGGTGACCGGTGGCACCGTCATCCTCGCCGAGACGGTCTTCGCCCTGCCGGACCTGCCGGCCCGGGACGAGGTGACGATGCTGTGCGGGCCCCCCTCCGCACTCGCCGTCCTGCTCAACCGCCCGCTGCCGGCCGGGGTGCGGACCATCAACTTCGGCGGCGAGGTCCTGTCCCGGGCGCTGTGCACCCGTGCCTGGGCCAACCCCGGCGTCCGCCGGCTGGTGAACCTCTACGGCCCCACCGAGACCACCACCGCCTGCCTGGCGTACGAGGTCCGCCCGGACGACCCCGGCGAGCCCGCGCTCGGGTCGCCGATCGCCGGGGCGCTGCTGTCGATCCGCGACGAGGAGGGCCGGCCGCTGCCCGACGGCGAGGTGGGCGAGCTGTGGATCGCCGGTCCCGGGGTCGGCACCGGTTACCTGCACCGCCCGGAGCTGACCGCGCAACGCTACGTCGACGAGGACGGGCGGCGGCACTACCGCACCGGCGACCTGATCCGGCGGCGGGACGGCCGGTACGAGTTCGTGGGCCGGCGCGACGACCAGGTGAAGGTACGCGGCTTCCGGGTCGAGCTGGGCGAGGTGCAGACCGCCCTGGCCGCCCACCCCCACGTACGGATCGCCGTGGTGCTGGCCCCGCTCGACCCGTACGGCACGCGGCGGCTGGTGGCCTACGTCGAACCGTCCGCCCCGGTCACCGAGACGGAGCTGTCGGCGTACCTGCGCGACCGGCTCCCCAACTTCATGGTGCCGTCCCGGATCGCGGTGCTGGAACGGCTGCCGCTCGGCCCCACCGGGAAGGTCGACCGGGCGGCGCTGCCCGAGGTCGAGTTCGCCCACGCCGACGACGAGGCGTACGTGCCGCCGGTGGGCGAGCTGGAGACCGCACTGGCCCGGCTCGTCGCCGAGGTGCTCGGGCTGCCCCGGGTCGGCCGACACGACCGCTTCACCGACCTCGGCGGACACTCCCTGGCCGCCGCCCGCCTGCTGGCCCGGGTCGCCGACGAGCACGGCGTGTCCATCGGACTCGGCCGGTTCCTCACCGCACCGACCGTCGCCGACCTGGCCCGGGCGCTCGCCCCCGAGGCGGCCCGGCCGGTGCCGGTCCGGGTGCCCCGGCAGCGCCACCCGCTCACCGACGCGCAGCGGATCTTCTGGGTGCTGCGCCAGGTGACCGGGACGCCGTGGGCCTCCACCGTGGGGCTGCGACTCACCGTCGACGGGCTGTCCGACCTGGCCGAGCTGCAGGCCGCCCTCGACGCGGTGGTGGTCCGGCACGAGGCGCTGCGGACCCGTCTCGTCGACGACGGCGACGGCCCGTACGCCGAGGTGTCGCCCCCGGCCCCGGTGCCGGTCACCGAGCTCACCCCCCGCCCGGCCGAGAGTGACGCCGGCCTCGACGAGCAGGAGCGGTGCCGGATCGCCGCCGACTTCGCGGCCCAGCCGTTCCGGCTCGCCACCGACGTGCCCATGATCCGGGTCGGGGTGATCTGGACCGGCCCGAGACAGGCCGACCTCGCCATGGCGATCGACCACACCGCCTTCGACGGTTTCTCGATCGGCCTCCTGATGCGGGAACTGGTCGCGGCCCTCCGCGCGGTCCGCACCGGGGCCGACCCGGTCACCGCGCTCCCCGCGCCGCCCCTGCAGGTCTCCGACGTCGCGGTCGCCGACGAGCAGGCCCGCGCGCAACGGGCCGAGGAGGTCGCCACGTTCTGGCGGACCACCCTGGCCGACGTCACACCCCCGTTCGACCTGCCCGGCAGGCCACGCTCGGCGCCGACCCGGCACGCGGGGCGCCGGATCATCCGGCCGATCGCGCCGACGCTGCACGCCGACATCGCCGCCCTCGCCGAACGCAACGGGGTCACCCCGTACGCCATCTGGGCCGCCGCCCTGGTCGTGCTCCTGGACGGCCTCACCGGGCGTGCGGACACCCTGCTCGGCGTCGCCGCCGCGAACCGCGACCGGCCCGGCACGGAGGCACTCGTCGGGGCGCTGCTCGACGTGCTGCCGATCCGGGTGGACTGCGCCGACGACCCCTCCTTCGCCGGTCTCGCCGCGCGGGTGGCCGGACGGACCGCGCACGCGCTGGCGCACCGCGACGTCGCGATCGGTGACCTGCCCCGGCTCGCCGGGGTGTCCCGGCCGATCGGCACGGGCCTCACCCCGGTCGTGCTGAGCGTGCAGCCGGACGGCATGCCGATGGAGGTCAGCGAGGCCGGCACGACGGTACGGCTGCGCGGCGAACTGGACACCTCCGCGGCGCAGAACGAGCTGACCGTCTACGTCAACGCCACGGTCGACGGCCCGGAGCTGCACGTCGAGTACGACACCGACCGCTTCACCGACGCCGACGGCGAGCGGATGACAGAGCTGCTGCTGCGGATTCTCCGCGCCGGTGTCGCCGAGCCGCACCGGCCGGTCTCGACGCTGCCGCTGCTCGACGAGACCGAGCGGGCCCGGCTGCTGGCCGTCGGTGACGGCGGCCCGGTGCCGGCCGACCCCGCGCCGCTGGTGGTGCCGACCATCCTCGCGCAGGCCGCCGCCACCCCGGACGCGGTCGCGGTGGTCGGTCCGGCGGGGTCGCTCAGCTACGCGGAGCTCGCGGCGCACGCCGAACGCGTCGCCGCCCACCTCGCCGCGCTCGGCGCCGGACCGGACGCACCGGTCGGCGTCTGCCTGCCCCGGGACCACCACCTGCCGGCGACCCTGCTCGGCGTGCTGCGCGCCGGTGCGGCGTACCTGCCGCTGGAGCCGGACCAGCCGGCCGAGCGGCTGCGCCACCAGGCCACCGACGGCGGGGTCGAGCTGGTGCTGGTCACCCCGGCCACCGCCGCCGCGGTCGCCGGGCTGACCGGGGTGCGGCTGGTCGACGTCACCGCCCTGCCCGACCCGGCCGGGGCCGCCCTGCCGCCGCTGCCGGCCGCCGAGTCGACCGCGTACGTCCTGTACACGTCGGGCTCGACCGGGCGTCCGAAGGGCGTGGAGGTGACCCACGGCAACCTGGCGGCGTTCGTCGCGGCCATGCGACACCGGCCCGGGTACGGCCCCGAGGACGTCTTCCTGGCGGTCGCCCCGCTCTCCTTCGACCTGTCCTGCTTCGAGCTGTGGGTGGCGCTGGCGGTCGGGGCCCGCACCGTGGTCGTCGGCCGGGACACCGCCGTGGACGGCCCGGCGCTGACCGCCCGGGTCGAGGAGACCGGGGTGACCGCGATGCTGGTCACCCCGTCGACGCTGCGGCTGATGCTGGCCGCCGGCTGGCGCGGCGGGCCACGGGTGCGGGTGATCAGCGCGGGCGAGGTGCTCGACTCCGGACTCGCCGCCGAGCTCGCCCCCGTCGTGGGCGCGCTCTACAACGGGTACGGCCCGACCGAGGCGACCGTCCTGGTCACCTGCCACCCGGTCCCGCCCGACGGCACCGGGCCGGTGCCGATCGGCGGGCCCCTGCCCGGCGACCGGCTCTACGTCCTCGACCGTGCCGGCCGGCTCGCCCCGCCCGGCGTGGTCGGTGAACTCTGGATCGGCGGGGCCAAGGTGGCCCGGGGCTACCGCAACCGCCCGGACCTCACGGCGGCGGCCTTCGGCGTCGACCCGTACGCCCCGGGCGGGCGCCGCTACCGCACCGGAGACCTGGCCCGGTGGCGTCCCGACGGCACGCTGGACTACCTGGGACGGCGGGACAACCAGGTCAAGCTGCGCGGCTACCGGATCGAGCTGGACGAGATCGAGGCGGTGCTGCGGGAGCACCCCGGGGTCACGGACGCGGCGGTGACGGTCGTCGACGCCGGAACCCCGGACGCGTACCTCGCGGCGTACCTGGTCGGTGACGAGGGCCTGGACCTGGAATCGGTGGCCGGGCACGCCCGCGGCCGGCTGCCGGGCTACATGGTGCCGCCCCGCTGGACGGTCCTGGAGCGTCTGCCGCGCACCACGGCCGGCAAGGTCGACCGCCGGGCCCTGCCGGCGCCGTCCCGCGCGGCCGTCCCGTCGGTGCCGCCGCAGACCGAGATGGAGAAGTTCATCGCCGAGGTCTGGGCCGACGTGCTGGGCCGCCCGGAGGTGGGCCGGGACGACGACTTCTTCGCCATCGGCGGCCACTCGCTGGCGGCCACCCGCCTCACCGGCCGGCTCCGCGCGCAGCTCGGCTGTGATCTCGGGGTCCAACTGCTGTTCCAGCATCCCCGGCTGGCCGACTACGCCGCCCGGGTCGAGGAGATCCTCCTCGCCGACCTGGCGGCGAACCCGACCGGGGAGGACACCGGCACCACCGAGGGACGGTCCCGGTGACCGGGGTCGAGGAGCGGGTGACGCCGGTCGGCGACGCCGACCTGCGGGCCCGCCTGGCGCAACGGCTCGCCCAGGCCCGGCGGGCCGCGACGACGACCACGATCCCACGCCGGCCGGACCCGTCCGCGCCGGTGCCGCTGTCCGGCGCCCAGGCCGGCATGTGGTTCGCCGCCGAGTACGAGCCGGACAGCCCGGCGTACAACGTCCCGACCGGGCTGCGGCTGCGCGGCCGGCTCGACCGGGACGCCCTCGTCGGGGCGGTCACCGACCTGGTCGAGCGACACACGGTGCTGCGCAGCGTGGTGTCCCCCGGCGACGACGGACCGGTCGCGGTGCAACGGCCCGCCACCGACCTGCGCGTCGGGTACGTCGACCTGTCCGGCGAGGCCGAGCCGGAGGCGGCGCTGCGCGACCGACTGGACCGGGAGGCCGCCCAGCCCTTCGCGCTGGACCGCGACCTGCCGGTCCGGGTGACGCTGTACCGGCTCGCCGAGGACGACCACGTGCTCGCGCTGACCTTCCACCACATCGCCGTCGACGCCTGGTCGCTGCGGCTGGTCGTCGGCGACCTCGCCGCCAACTACGGCGTCCGGGTCGGTGCCGGGGGCGCCGCGCCACCGCCGGCCCTGCAGTACGCCGACGTGGTGGCCTGGGAGCGTGAGCGCGCCGACCCGGCCCGGCGGGCCGCCGGGCTCGACTGGTGGCGGGAGCGGCTCGCCGGCCTGCCCGCCGTGCTGCCGCTGCCGACCGACCGTCCCCGGCCCACCGTGGTCGAGTCCGCCGGCGACCGGGTCCCGGTGGACCTGCCGGCCGACCTCGCCGACGGGGTACGCAGGGCCGCGACCGCGACCGGCACCACCCCGTTCATGGTGCTGCTCGCCGCCTGGCAGGCCCTGCTGGCCCGGGTCAGCGGGACCGACGACCTCGCGGTGGGCATGATCTCCGCGGGTCGGAACCACCCGGACACCGAGTCGGTGGTGGGCTGTTTCGTGCAGACCGTGGCCGTCCGGGCGGACCTGGCCGGGGCGCCCACCGGCCGGGAACTGCTGGCGCGCGTCCGCGCCGCGGTGCTCGGCGCCCTGGACCACGCCGACGTCTCGCTGGAGGAGGTCCTGGCCGCGGTACGTCCGGAGCGGGTCGCGGGCGCCCACCCACTGTTCCAGACCCTGATCAACGTCTACGACGACCCGCTGGGCGGGGTGAGCCTGCCCGGCCTGCGGGCCGAGGCGGTCGACCGGGACACCCCGACCGCCAAGTTCGACCTGAGTCTGAACATCGCCGACCCGGGGCCCGGCCGGCCCCTGTCGGGCTGGCTCGGGTACCGCACCGCGCTCTACGACCGGTCGACGGTCCGGGACCTGGCCACCTGGTTCACCACCCTGCTGCGCGGCCTGGTCGCCGACCTCGACCGGCCGGTGCCGGAACTCCCCCTGGCGCCGGTCACCGGGCCGCTGCTGCTCGGGCCGGAACCGTCCTGGCCGGACGCGCCGACGACGCTGACCGCCCTGATCGACCAGCAGGTCCGCGACCGTCCGGACGCCCCGGCGGTGGTGGGGCCGGACGGCACCCTGAGTTACGCCGAGCTGGGCCGGCGGGCCGACCTGCTGGCCGGTCGGCTCCGCCGGGCCGGGGTCGGTCCCGACGAACCGGTGGCGGTCTGGGTCGAGCGGAGCACCGACCTCGCCGTCGGCCTGCTCGGCATCCTGCGGGCCGGCGGCGCCTACCTGCCGCTGGACCCCGGTTACCCGAGCGCCCGCGTCCGGGCGATGGTGGCCGGCGCGGGCGGCCGGCTGGTCGTCACCCAGCCCGACCTGGCGGCCCGGCTCGCCGACGACGACCCGGAGCGGGACGCCGCCGGAGACGAGCCGACCCCGGTACCGGTGGTCCTCGCCTCCGGCGTGCCGGTCGGACCGGATCCGGAGACCACCGTCGGGGACACGGCCGTCCCCGACGACCCGGACCGGCTCGCCTACGTCATCTTCACCTCGGGTTCGACCGGCACCCCGAAGGGCGTGGCGGTGCCGCACCGGTCGATCGTGCACTACCTGCGGGCCGTGCTCGACCGGTTGGGTCCGGCCGCCTCCGGCGGCGCATCCTTCGCGCTGGTCTCCACCGCCGCCGCCGATCTCGGCCTGACCTGCGTACTCGGTGCGCTGGTGACCGGCGGCACCCTGCACGTGGTGGACCGGGAGACGTCCCTGGACCCGACCGCGCTCGCCGACTACCTGGCCCGGCACCGGGTCGACGTCCTCAAGCTGGTGCCGAGCCAGCTACGCCTGCTGGAGTCACACGGCGACCTGGCCGGCGTGCTTCCCCGTCGGCTGCTGGTGCTGGCCGGTGAGGCGTGCCCGTGGGACCTGGTGCGCCGGGTCCGCGACGCCCGGCCGGACCTCGCGGTCCAGAGCCACTACGGCCCGACCGAGACGACCGTGGCGGTGCTGGCCTGCGACGTGGACGAGGTGCCGGAGGAGCAGCGGGTCGGTCACCTGCCGCTGGGCCGGCCGCTGGCCGGTGCCCGGCTGCACGTCGTGGACCGCGCCGGGCGTCCGCTGCCCGCCGGGGTCCCCGGTGAGCTGGTCATCGGCGGCCCGGGGGTCTCCCGGGGCTACCTGGGGCGCCCGGAGGCGACCGCCGCGGTCTTCGTCCCGGACCCCGTGGACGGCACCGGACGCTGCTACCGGACCGGCGACCGGGTCCGGATCCGCACCGACGGCACGGTGGACTTCCTCGGCCGGATCGACGACCAGGTGAAGATCCGGGGCTTCCGGGTGGAGCCGGGTGAGGTGGCCGCCGCCTGCCGGGCGGTGCCCGGGGTCGCCGACGCCGTCGTGCTGCCGGTCGGCGAGGAGCCCCGGCGGCAGCTCGCGGCCTGGCTGGTCCGGCACCCCGACGGCGACGTCGACGTCTCGGCGGTCCGGGCGGCACTGCAGGCGCGGCTCCCGGACCACATGGTGCCCAGTGCGTACGTGGTGCTCGACGCGCTGCCGCTGA
>CALGAM010000074.1 GCA_937951935.1 uncultured Micromonospora sp.
GCCGCCGCCAGGCACCGCGACACCTGCTCCTCGGTGCCCGGTTCGACGACGACGAACTGGCCCATCATGCCCGAGTCCTCGTGCCGGAGGATGTGGCAGTGGTACATGTACGGTGCGGTCGGGTCGGTGTGGTGGCCGAACCGTACGGCGAGGCGGACGGTCACCCTCTTCGGCACGTGCACGGTGTCCTTGGGCCCGGCCAGGTGTGCCGGCGGTGGGGCGCCGTCGACGTCCAGCACCCGGAACGACACTCCGTGGATGTGGAAGTTGTGGGTGTGGTCGCCGTTCTCGACCTCCCAGATCTCGCGGGCGCCGGCCGGCACCACCTCGTCGATGCGGGACAGGTCCATCCGTCTACCGTTGATGGTGTCGTGTCCGTCGAGCCGGAACCGCCGCACCCGCGCGCCCAGCGTCGTCACCGGCGTCCGTGACGTCCAGTCCGGCGGCGGTGACGCCACCAGTCGTGCCCCGGCAACGATCTGTAGGAGATCGAAGTCGCCCTGGTCGATGTCCGTGGCACCTCCGACACTGCGGAGGGTGGCCGTCTCTCCGGGGGTGAACCGGGCGACGATCTCCACCCGTTCGGCCGGGGTCAGGGAGATCTCGTCCACCTCGACCGGTGTGTCGAGCAGGCCGGCGTCGTTGGCGACGACGTGGAAGCCGCGACGGTCGGCGAACCGGACGTGGTACACGCGGGCGTTCGAGCCGTTGAGGAGACGGAAACGCACCCGCTCGGTGGTGACCTCGAGATACGGGTCGTGGGTGCCGTTGACCAGGACGCGGTCGCCCAGGATGCCGTACGTGCCCCGGAGCGGGTCGCCGGCCAGCGAGCCGTCGGGCGCGAAGCGCTTGTCCTGGAGGATGAGGGGGATGTCGTCGACGCCGTAGGTGCCGGGAAGTTCCGGGCCGTCCGGCTCGTCGACGAGGAGCAGCCCCGCCAGGCCCCGGTACACCTGCGACGCGGTGCTTCCCTGCCAGTGGGGGTGGTACCAGAAGGTCGCGGCCGGCTGGTCGACCGTCCACCGCGGCGTCCACGTCGCCCCGGGCTCGATCGGCTGGTGTGGTCCTCCGTCCATCCGGGCGGGCAGCCGTATCCCGTGCCAGTGCACGGTGCTGACCTCGTCGAGCTGGTTGGTCACCGCCATCTGCACCGTCTCGCCGCGGCGGAGGCGGATGGTGGGGCCGAGGTGCGGTCCGTTGAAGCCCAGGGTCTCCGTCCACGTGCCGGGCAGCAACTCGCTCCGGCCGCGCCGCATCGTCAGCTCGAACCGCCGGACACCGTCCGCGTCGGTGGTCGACCCGGCCAGTGGAGGGACACGCAGACGGTTGCGGACGGTCGACCGCCGGGGTGCTGGGCCCTGGTCCGACGCGCTCGCCGGACCACTGGCGGCAAGGACGGGCAGCGCGGCCAACATGAGAACGTTTCTGCGGCGCACTCTTTCCATGTTGCCCCAGATTGGTGGTGTTTACCTCGAAAGCCCGGTAAGCGGCTGAACCGGTGAGGTCAGCGGTGTCCGACCGACGACGCCCGGTGTGCCCGGGCGAACCTCTCCGACAGGACACCCAGCTCGGCGATCAACTCCGGGGGTTCGCGCACCGTGAAGTCACACCCGAGCAGGGCCAGCTGCGCCACCAGGTACATGACCGAGTCCGCGCCGGTGACCAGCAGACAGGTGGCCTCGTCCACCGCCTCGACCGTTCCGACCGTCGGTGGCACCCGCTCGGCGATCACCGGGGCCGGCGCGTGGACCAGGATCCGGGCCCGGAACCGGTACGGCGCGGTCGTGATGGAATCCGCGACGAACGCCGCCGCGTCCGGCGGGTCGGCGGCGGGGGTGAACGCGCTCCCGGTGCCGCGCAGGCCGCTGATCCGGTCGACCCGGAAGGTACGCCAGTCGTCCCGGGTCTCGTCCCAGGCCACCAGGTACCAGCGGCGGCCGGTGTGCACCAGCCGGTGGGGCCGCACCGTCCGGGTCTGGGTCGCGCCGTCGCGTCCCCGGTAGTCGAAGGCGAGGCGCTGGTGCGCCTGACACGCCTCGGCGATGGCGGTGAGCAGCTCCGGCTCGACCGTGGGGGCCGGGCTGGGCAGCGGCACGGTGGCGTGCCGCAGCGCGGCGGTGCGTCGGCGGAGTCGGGCCGGCAGGATCCGGTCCAGCTTGGCCAGCGCCCGCAGCGAGGTCTCGGCGATGCCGGCCACGGTGTGGTTCGTGGCGCTGCGCAGGCTCAGCACCACCGCCACCGCCTCGTCGTCGTCGAGCAGCAGCGGCGGGAGCTTCGACCCGCTGCCGAGCCGGTAGCCACCGGCGACGCCGGGGGTGGCGAGCACCGGGTAGCCGAGCTCCCGCAGCCGCGTGACGTCGCGGCGCAGCGTCCGCACGGTCACGCCCAGCCGCTCGGCCAGCTCCGGGCCGGTCCACTCCGGGCGGGTCGGCAGCAGCGAGAGCAGCCGCAGCAGCCGCGCCGACGTGTCGAGCATGACGTCAAGCCTGCCAGCGAAACGAGGACCGGACCTGTCCGCAATCGACGTTAGCGTTCCCGCAGGGCGCCGGACCGGGCCGGCCGCCCGTCAGGTACGCCGGCACGGCGGCGAAGACACCGCGTCGACGGGGCGTACGTGACGAGGCATGCCGGGGTACGCGGACCGGGCGGGCGTCGACGCGCCCGGCCGTGCGGTCCGGTGAGGGCCCGGCCCGACCGCTCAGCTGGCAACCCCGGTGCCGCGAACCGGCCGTGAGGTGATCCACCTCGGGGTCGCGGCCGGCCCGGTTCGTGATCGTGACAGCAACAAGGAGTGACCATGCCGTACCACGTTCAGGTGACCCAGGACGCGGCCGATCCACACACCCTCGCCGACTGGTGGGCCGAGACCCTCGGCTGGGAGGTGGAGCCGAGCGACGAGGCGTTCATCCGCCGCATGATCGAGGAGGGCCAGGCCACCGAGAGCGACACCAAGGTCCACAACGGTGTCCTGGTCTGGCGTGCGGGTGCGGCGATCCGCCACCCGGAGGGGGCCGCCGCCGGCGCGCCCCGGGTGCTCTTCCAGGAGGTGCCGGAGGGCAAGACGGTGAAGAACCGGATGCACCTCGACGTGCACGTCGGGACGGACGACATCGCGGCGGTGGCCGACAAGCTCGTCGCACGGGGCGCGCGCATCCTGCACCACGGACGGCAGGGGCCGTACACCTGGATCACCATGGCCGACCCCGAGGGCAACGAGTTCTGCGTCGCGCCCTGAGCCGACGCCGGTCGGCGCGGGCCGGCCGGACCTCACCGGCCGCGGAGGGCCACCGACCCGACCGGGGTCAGGAGCTCTCCCGCGCCGCCGGCCCGCTGCCGAAGAGCACGTCGTCCCAGCTCGGCAGCCGCTTGCGCGACTTTCCGACGGGCTCGCCGCCCTCGGCGCCGCCCTGGCCGGCGGCACGCCGGGGCCGCAGCACCGCCAGCGACGGCACGGCCGGGACCTCCTTCGGCGCGTCCGAGTCGTCGTCGAAGGCCGAGCCCGGGCCACCGCCGAGCAGCGCGGCGGCCCCGCCCACCACCGGCCGCTGACGGGGGGTCTCCGAGCCGGCCGTGGCGGCCGGATCGAGGCTTCGTCCGGTGTGGGAGCCGGGCTGCCGGTCGAGCGAGGCGAGCAGCGCGTCGCGACCGGCCCGGATCGGATCCCGGCCGGGCCGCGGCAGGTCGGTGGGGGTCGGCAGGCCGTGGCCGCCCCGTCCCGGTTCGCGTCGGGCCGGGGTGGGCAGGGGATGCCCGCCCCGCTCCGGTGGCGGATCCTGGCCGAGCAGCGGTGTCGGCCGCTCCGCGCAGAGGTACTGCGCCATGTCGTCGTGCGGGGTGACCGCCTGGCGGGTCTTGTCGAGATCCCAGACCGCCTGGGCGGTCGCCTTGCCGGACGGCCACGTCGCGACGATCCGCCACGTTCCGTCGTCCCGCCGGTAGGCGTCCCAGGAGATCTTCTCGGTGTCGATGCCGTGCTGGGAGAGCCGGCTGTCGACGATCTCGGCGAGCGGCGCGCGGTGTTCCGCGTTCTTCAGCCGGGTCCGTCGGGCGTGCTGGGCGAGCATCGCCCGCTCCTGGAGCACCGGCCCCGCGTACCGCAACACCCGGTCGACCGGCACGCCGGCGATCCGTGCCACGTCCTCGGCCGACTCACCGGCCCGGATCCGGGCCTGGATGTCCCGGGGCGACAGGGACGGCACCGGCTCGGTGCCTCCGCTGCCGACCGCCGTCAGGGTCGGACTGCGGTGTTCGCCCTGCAGCGCCGTGGTCACCCGCTCGTCGATCGGCAGGGCGAGAAGTCGCCCCACCTCGTCGGTGAGCACCATAGCTTGGCCGTCCTCGGAGAGGGCGACGAAGCGTACTGGCCGCATCGCGTTGCCTCCGTCCCGCCTCGCTGGCCCCACGCCACAGGTCAGCCGCCCGGGCGTCCTTGTGACACGGTACGCCGGTCCGTCACCCGGTGGGGGGAGCCACGCCCGCATGTCGCGGGTGAGCTGGACACATCGATCAATCGGACCGGGCGTGGCCGGCCGCACGGGCCGGGCGGCCCGGCGGACCGGCCCGGCCCGGTGTCCGGTCGGTCAGAGTCGCTCGACCACGTAGTCGATGCAGGTGGTCAGTGCCTCGACGTCGGCGGGCTCGACCGCGGGGAAGAGCGCGATCCGCAGCTGGTTGCGGCCGAGCTTCCGGTACGGCTCGGTGTCGACGATCCCGTTCGCCCGCAGCGCTTTGGCGATCGCGGTCGCGTCGACCCCGTCGGTGAAGTCGATCGTGGCGACGACGTTCGAACGCAGCGCCGGGTCGGTGACGAACGGGGTCGCCACGGAGGAGCGCTCGGCCCAGCCGTACACGATCGCGGCGTTCTCGGCGGTGCGCTTGGCCGCCCAGGCCAGGCCGCCCTGGGCGTTCATCCAGTCGGTCTGTTCGGCGGCCAGGAAGATCGTGGCCAGCGCCGGGGTGTTGTACGTCTGCTCCAGCCGCGAGTTGTCGATCGCGGTGACCAAATCGAGGAAGGCGGGGATGTAGCGGCCCGACGCCTTGATCTCGGCGGCCCGCTCCAGGGCGGCCGGCGACATCAGCGCCAGCCAGATCCCGCCGTCGGAGCCGAAGCACTTCTGCGGGGCGAAGTAGTAGACGTCACACTCCCGGAGGTCGACCTCCAGGCCGCCCGCGCCCGAGGTGGCGTCGACCAGCAGCAGCGCACCCTCGTCCGCGCCGGCGACCCGACGGACCGGCACCGCGACGCCGGTCGAGGTCTCGTTGTGCGGGGTGGCGTAGACGTCGACGCCGGCCTCGGCGACCAGTTCCGGGGCGCTGCCCGGGTCGGCCTTGCGGATCGTCGGGGTGCCGAGGAACGGCGCGGAGGAGACCGCCTTGGCGAACTTGGCGCCGAACTCGCCGAAGCTGGCGAACTGGGCCCGGTCGCGGACCAGCCCGAACGTGGCGACCTCCCAGAACGCGGTGGTGCCGCCGTTGCCGAGGACGACCTCGTACCCGTCGGGCAGGGAGAAGAACTCGGCGATGCCGCGACGCAGCCGGGCGACCTGGTCGCGAACGGTCTTCTGCCGGTGGGAGGTGCCGAGGTACGTCGTGGCGACGTCGGCCAGGGCGGAGACCGCGGCCGGACGCACCTTGGACGGGCCGCAGCCGAACCGGCCGTCGGCGGGTTTGATCTCGTCTGGAATCCGAATGGTCGAAACGTCAGCCACGATTACGCAGATCCTTCCGGTGGGCGGTCAGCCCGGGGGCGGAGAGCGGTTGTCCGGCGACGATGCCGCCTGACCCATCCTCGCACCACCTCGGACCGGGCCGGCCCGCTGTCCCACCCCGCTCACTGAGGCGTGCCCCACATCCCGCGCGAGATCGGGGCGGTGCCCGCCCGGCAGGGCCGGGAACGGGCCCGCCCCGCGGACGACGAGGCGGCGGGGACCGTCCCCGCCGGGCTCAGGCGTTGTGCGGGATGGAGTCCCAGCCCTCGACCTCGTGGGGCTTGCGGGGACCGCTGCCGACGTACCGGGCCGACGGGCGGACCAGCCGACCCTGCTTCTTCTGCTCCAGGATGTGCGCCGACCAGCCGGCCACCCGGGCGCAGGTGAACATCGAGGTGAACATGTGCGCCGGAACCTCGGCGAAGTCGAGCACCACCGCCGACCAGAACTCGACGTTGGTGGCGAGCACGCGGTCGGGCTTGCGCTCCTGGAGTTCCGCCAGGGCGGCCTTCTCCAGCGCCTCGGCGACCTCCAGCCGTGGGGCGCCGAGTTCCTTGGCGACCCTGCGCAGCACCCGGGCGCGCGGGTCCTCGGCCCGGTAGACCCGGTGGCCGAAGCCCATCAGCCGCTCGCCCCGGTCGAGGAGGCTCTTGACGTACCCCTCGGCGTCGCCGCTGCGCTCGACGGCCTCGATCATCTCCAGTACCCGCGAGGGCGCGCCGCCGTGCAGCGGGCCGGAGAGGGCACCGATGCCGGAGGAGATGCAGGCGGCGGCGTCCGCGCCCGTCGAGGCGACGATGCGGGCCGTGAAGGTGGAGGCGTTCATCCCGTGCTCGGCGGCGGCGATGAAGTACGCGTCCACGGCCTTGACGTGCCGCGGGTCCGGATCGCCGCGCCAGCGCTTCATGAAGCGTTCGACAATGGTCTCCGCCTTGTCGATCTCCTTCTGCGGCACGGCCGGCAGGCCGAGACCGCGGGCCGACTGGGCGACGAAGGACAGCGCGGTCACCGAAACCCGGGCCAGGTCCTCCCGGGCCTGCTCGTCAGAGATGTCGAGGAGCGGGTTCAACCCCCAGTACGGGGCGAGCATCGCGACCGCGGACTGCACGTCGACCCGGATGTCACCGGAGTGCACCGGCACCGGGAACGGCTCGGCCGGTGGCAGACCGGGACCGAACCGGCCGTCGACGAGCAGCGCCCAGACGTTGGCGAAGGAGACCTGTCCGATGAGGTCCTCGATGTCGACTCCCCGATAGCGCAGCGCGCTTCCTTCCTTGTCGGGTTCGGCGATGGCGGTCTCGAAGGCGATCACACCTTCCAGCCCCGGCTTGAAGTCGGACATGCGGGCTCCTGGATCATCGTCCGTGCTCTCGGGGCTCGTTCCGGTGTGCCCGAAAGGAGCCTCCGGCGAACGCAGGGTTGTATTCGTGCCATCTTGCCTGCTGGACAACCAACTTGCGAGCGGGCGAGATTGTGCTGTCCGCGACATCGCCGTTGCCCGCCGTCGAGGCGGCCGGCGCCGACGACGAGGAGAGGAAGTGGCGGGGAACACAGTGCCCCCGGCCGCGCTGCGCCGGGAGTACACGTCCACCGACGGGCTGTCCCGCGCCGACCTGGCGGCCGACTGGTGGGTCCAGTTCGACCGCTGGTTCGCCGACGCGGTCGCGGCCGGGCTGCCGGAGCCGAACGCGATGGTGGTGTCGACCGCCGACGACCGGGGGCGCCCCAGCTCCCGGATGGTCCTGCTCAAGGGGTACGACGAGCGCGGGCTGGTCTTCTACACGAACTACGAGTCGCGCAAGGGAACCGAGGTACGGGTGAACCCGTACGCGAGCCTGCTGCTGCCGTGGTTCGCGATGCAGCGGCAGGTGGTGATCTGCGGCACGGTGGTTCCGGTGGACCGCGCGGAGACGGAGGCGTACTTCGCCACCCGACCCCGCGGGTCCCAGCTCGGGGCCTGGGCCAGCCCGCAGTCCCGGGTCCTGCCCGACCGCGCCGCGCTGGAGGCCGCGTACCGGGCCGCCGCCGAGAGGTTTCCCGAGGGGACGCCGGTTCCCCCGCCGCCGCACTGGGGCGGCCTGCGGGTGGTACCGGAGACGGTCGAGTTCTGGCAGGGACGGGCCAGCCGGCTGCACGATCGACTGCGCTACCGTCGGACCGGTGCGCAGAAGTGGATCATTGAACGGCTGGCACCGTGACCAACAGTGACGGCAAGACGACCCAGGGTGGTCGAGGGATCGTCGGCCGGCTGGGGCGGTTGGCCATCGACCTACGGCCGCTGCGGTTCCCGGCGTACCGGCGGCTGTGGGTCGGCACCGGCGTGTCGATGTTCGGCTTCCAGCTCACCGCGGTCGCCGTGCCGGTGGAGATGTACACCCTGACCGACGAGTCGCTGTGGGTCGGGTTGCTGGGCGTCGCCGGGTTCGTCCCACTGTTGATCTTCGGTCTGTGGGGTGGCGCGGTCGCGGACGCGGTGGACCGGCGCCGGTTGCTGCTCGCCAGCTCGCTGCTGATGTGGCTGTCCACCCTGGGGCTGCTGTGCCAGGCACTGTTCGGGTTCGGCAGCCCGGTCCTGCTGTTGGCGCTGGTCGCGGTCCAGACGATCGCGTTCGCGGTCAGTTCGCCGGCCCGGGTGGCGATCATCGCCCGGCTGGTGCCCGCGTCGCTGCTGCCGGCGGCGAACACCCTCGGCTTCACCACGACCACCGCCGGTGGCGTGTTCGGGCCGCTCGCCAGCGGGTTGGTCTTCTCGGCGCTGCCGGTCGAGGGCGCCCTGCCGGTGGCGTACGGCGTCGACGCCGCGCTGTTCACCGTCTCGCTCTGGGCGACCTGGCGGCTGCCGCCGATGCCTCCGCTGGACGACGGCACCGCACAGCCGCGGCGGCTCGGCCTGGCCGGCGTGGTGGACGGCTTCCGCTACCTGGCCGGTACGCCGGTGCTGCTGCTCTCCTTCGCCGTCGACCTCATCGCGATGTTCTTCGCGATGCCCCGGGCGCTCTTCCCCGAGGTGGCGACGGAGCGCTTCGGCGGCGGGGCGGCGATCGGCTGGCTGTACAGCGCGATCGCGATCGGTTCGGTGCTCGGCGGGCTCACCTCCGGGTGGATCGGCCGGGTCCGCCGGCAGGGCCTCGGTCTGGTGATCGCGGTGGTCGGGTGGGGCCTGGCGATCGCCGCCGCCGGACTGGCCCGACAGCTGTGGCTGATGGTCGGGCTGCTCGCCCTGGCCGGCTCCGCCGACCTGGTCAGCTCGGTGTTCCGGCAGTCGATGCTCCAGGTGTACGCGCCGGACCGCATGCGGGGGCGCCTCCAGGGTGTGAACATCACCGTGGTTGCCGGCGGACCCCGTCTGGGAGACCTGCGGGCCGGCATGACGGCGTCGATGTGGGGGGCCGGTGTCGCGTGGGTCGGCGGGGGTCTGCTGGCGGCGGTCCTCGCCGTGCTGCTGGGGCTCTTCTTCCCGGCGCTGCTGCGCTACCGGTTCGTGGCCGAGACGGACCCGGCGCGGGCCGGTGCCTCGCCGGGCGCGGCCGACCCGGAGTCCGGCGCGGCCGGTACGGGGCAGCCCGCCCCGACCGCGTCACCGGGGGGTGCCCCGAAGGACCGGGCGGGCGCCGTCGCCGGGGGGCCGGGCGTTTCCGCGGGGTAACGGCTATCGTCCGGTCAGCGACCCAGCAGCGCCGGACCCGTCTTCCGGCGAGGGGCGACCGAGGAGCAACGCATGGAGAACGTCACAGCGGCGGCACGACCGCTTTCCGGCGCACAGTGGACGATCTCGGCCGACGGCCACGAGGCCGTGGTGGTCGAGGTCGGCGGCGGCCTGCGGGCGTACCGGGTGAACGGCGTCGAGTACGTCGACGGGTACGGCGAGGACGAACTGCCCGCCGGCGCGGCGGGCCAGATTCTGGCGCCCTGGCCGAACCGGATCCGGGACGGTCGCTACACCTTCGGAGGCCGGTCGCTCCAGCTGCCCCTGACCGAGCCGGAGCGGCACAACGCGATCCACGGACTGGTGAACTGGCTGCCCTGGCGGCTGGTGTCGCAGCGCCCGGACACCGTGGTGGTCCGCTGCGAGATGCCGGCGCAGGTCGGCTATCCCTGGCCGCTGGAGTTGCAGACCGAGTGGCGGGTCGGCGCGGACGGGCTGCGGGCCGAGCACCAGGTGACCAACGTGGGGCGGCAGCCCTGCCCGTTCGGGTTCTCCGTCCACCCGTACCTGCGGATTCCCGGGGTGGCCGTGGACGACCTGCTGCTGCGCGTGCCGGGCCGCAGCCGGCTGCTGCTGGACGGTCGGCTGCTGCCGGTCGGGGCCGTGAAGGTCGCCGGCGGGGAGTACGACTTCACCACCCCCCGCCGGATCGGCTCCGCCGTCCTCGACGTCGCCTTCGGGGACCTCGACCCGGACCAGGTCGACGAGAGCGGCTCCAGCGTCACGCTCGCCAGCCCGGACTCGTCGGCGGAGGTGAGCGTCTGGGCCGACACCTCGTTCGGCTGGTGGCAGGTCTTCACCGGTGACACGCTCCTGGGCGAGCGGCGCCGCCGGTCGGTGGCGGTGGAGCCGATGACCTGCCCACCGGATGCGTTCCGTTCGGGCCGGGACGTGATCGTCCTGGAACCGGGCCAGACGTGGCGGGCGGTCTGGGGCATCCGTCCCGGCGCCTGACGTCCGTCGGCGGCGGCAGACGGCCGAGCCGGTCGGGACGGCCGGGCGTGCCGTGTACGGGCCGCCCGGCCCGCCAGGCCGGCCGGTCACGGGCGGCGGTCGGGCCGGGCGGCTGACGCGCAACGGAGGAGGCGCCAGGATGGAGTTCTCGACGGTCGTACGGCGGCGTCGGATGGTCCGGAACTACGACCCGGACCGGCCCGTTCCGCCCGAGGTGGTGACGCGGCTGCTCGACCACGCCGTCCGCGCGCCGTCGGCCGGGTTCTCCCAGGGCTGGGCCTTCCTCGTCCTGTCGGAGCCGGCGGACCGGGAGCGGTTCTGGACGGCGACCAGCCCGCGCGGCGGCCGGGGGCGTCCGGCCGGGCCGGGCGGCGGCGCCAGCCGGTGGCTGACCGGGATGCGCCGGGCACCGCTGATCGTGGTGCCGCACGCGAGCCGTTCCGCCTACCTGGACCGGTACGCCGAGCCGGACAAGGGCTGGACCGACCGGGACGAGGCACGCTGGCCGGTGCCCTACTGGTACGTCGACACCGGCTTCGCGGCTCTGCTGATGCTGCTGACCGCGGTCGACGAGGGGCTCGGCGCCTGCTTCTTCGGGATTCCGCCGGAACGCCTGTCGGCGTACCGGGAAGCGTTCGGCGTGCCCGAGGAGTTCACACCGATCGGAGCGATCACCGTGGGGTACCCGGCGCCGGACCACCGGTCGCCGTCGCTGCGGCGCGGGAGGCGCCCGATGACCGAGGTCGTGCATCGGGGCCGGTGGGGGCGGACGGGCCTGTCCGACGGTGATCGACCAACTACCGGAGGTAGTAACGAAACTGACATCTAGGAACAAACTACAAGGTCGTACGGGGTCGCTAGGCTGACGAGCGTCATTTGCAATTCGCGGCTTGCACGCGGGGCGGGCCGCGGAGGGAACGCACGGGGCCGGGCCAGCACGGCCATGGGGAGGAGCGTGCCGTCGTGATCTTCAAGGCGGTCCGGGACGGACGACCGTACCCGGACCACGGGCTCACGTTGAAGCAGTGGGCGGAGATTCCGCCGCGGCCGCTGCGTCTCGACCAGCTCATCACGACCAAGCGGGAACTCGCGCTCGACAAGCTCCTCGCCGAGGACTCCACCTTCTACGGCGATCTGTTCCCGCACGTCGTGCAGTGGAACGGCAGTCTCTACCTCGAAGACGGGCTGCACCGGGCACTCCGGGCCGCCCTGCAACAGCGCAACCAGATCCACGCCCGGGTACTGGTGCTGCCGTGACCGGGCGGCAACGTCGCCGCCCTCCCACCCACCCCTCCCGCCGCACCTCTCCCTCGTCGGTCACGGAGTCGTCGGCGCGGGACGGGCTCCCGCGGACGCTCCGTGATCAACGGAGGACGGAAGGGAGGGTCACACCACCTTCTTGGCGGTGCGGATGGCGGTGGCCAGGGTCTCCAGGGCGGTGGCGCTGCCCGCGTACGAGAACAGCGCCTCGCTGTTCCAGCCGACGATCTGGTTCGCCCTGACCGCCGGGAGCCGGTTCCAGGTCGGCTTGTTGGTCAGGTCCTTCGGCTGCAGGGCCGAGGTACGGCTGTCCAGCAGCAGGATGTCGGCCGGGTACTTGTCGGCGTTCTCCCAGCTCAGGCTCTCGAAGTAGCCGAGGTCGTCGACCTTCTCGGGGACGACGATGTCCACCCCGAGGGACTTGTAGTAGTAGATGTCGGAGTTGACGCCCGGGTTGGAGACGTAGAAGAGGTCCGCGCTGGCGGAGCAGGCGAGGACCCTGATCCCCGGGTTGGCGGCGAGAGCCTGCCGGATGCTCTCGGCGGCGGCCTCGAACCGCGCCTTGGCCTCGGTCACCCGCGGTGCGTTCAGGTCGGCACCGAGCGCGGCGGCGACCTCGGCGTGCCGTTCGATCACCTTGTCCAGCGGGGCACGCGAGGCGACGAGGACGAGGCTGGGCGCCAACTGGGCGATCTTGTCCTTGCTCTCGTCCGGCACGTACCACAGCGAGCCCTCCTCGTACTGGTGGGTGATCAGGAGGTCGGGCTGCAGTGACGCGTACTTCTCGAGGTTGAACTCGCCCCAGGTGTTGCCGACGATGGTGACCTTGCTGACGTCCAGGTTGCCGGCCTGCACGTCCGGGCTGCCGTCGGGGCGGACGGTCGGCCCGAAGACGCCGACGATCTGGTCGGTCACGCCGAAGTCGTACAGCGCGGCGGCGGTGCCGACGAAGGCGACGATCCGGCGGGGCCGGCTGGCTGTCCTGATCTCCTGGCCCCGGTCGTCGGTGAAGGTCCAGGCGCCGTCGCCGGCGTTCGTCGAGCCACCCGACCCGCCCTCGTCCGTGCCGCAGGCGGCGAGCAGGGCGCCGAGGCCGAGTGCACCGGCTGCCCCGAGGAAGTTCCGGCGGGTGAGTTGGAGACGGCGAGTCATGACGTGGGGCTCCCTTGGACTGACGCGGATCAGGCGGGCGGTGAACAGGCACGGGGCACGGCGTGACGGCACGTGACCCAAGCGGGCCTTAGGTTAGCCTGGCCTAAATTGCCGCTGTCAAGTCGAAGAGAGCAGGGCCACCACGGTCGCGGGGCGGCTCGACACCGGCGGCGGGACCACCCCGGTCGGGCGGAGGGCCCCACGGCCGGACGGCGTCCACCCTCCGCGCGCCGTCCGGCCGTGTGACCACGTGTCCCGACCGCCTTCTCAGAAGCCGCGCCTGCCGTGCGGCACCGAGGCGGTGGCGAGGACCTGCTGCAGGCCGCGGTACGCCGCCTTGGGCGCGAGGTTCTCGTCGAACGGGGTCGCCGCACCCTGGCCGCTGAACGCGTCGGGCACCCAGGAGTACCGGTCGGTGAAGCCCCAGACGGTGAACATCACGCACCTCGGGGTGAGCAGGCAGGCCGACAGCAGGGTGTTGAAGCTGCCCACCTGGCCGGCCTCCTTGTAGGTGTCGGTCGGCAGGAAGTACCGGACGTCGACCTCGGTGAAGGCGGTCTCCAGCCCGAGCTGGTCGAAGCGGGCCAGGTTCTGCGGGGCGTCGATCGGCAGCGGGTACTGCAGGTCGAGGTGGCCCTGGAAGCCGATGCCGTGCAGCGGCACCCCCTGCCTGCGCAGCGTCTTGGCCAGCTCGTAGTACGCGGTGCTCTTCGGGTTGATGCCGTCGATGGCGTAGTCGTTGAGGAAGAGCTTCGCCTTCGGGTCGGCGGCGTGTGCCCAGCGCAGCGCGTCGGCGATGTAGTCGGGGCCGAGGAGCCGGCGGAAGATGGTGTCGCGCAGCACGGGGTTGTCGCCGTCGGTGAACGCCTCGTTGACCACGTCCCAGGACCGGACCTTGCCCCGGTACCGCTTCACCACGGTGGTGATGTGGTTCTTGACGATGCTGCGCAGCTCCGCCGAGTCGATCGAGCCGTCGGCGACACCCTGGGTCAGCCAGCCGGGGAGCTGGTTGTGCCAGAGCAGGGTGTGGCCGTGGATCTTCTGACCGTTACGCCGGGCGAACTCGACCAGTTCGTCGGCCGGGCCCCAGTTGTACTGGCCGCGGACCGGCTCCAGGCTCTCCCACTTCATGACGTTCTCGGCGGTGACCGCGGAGAACTCCCGGGCCGCCCGCTCGCGGTAGGCGGCGTCGTTTGCCAGGGCGTTCACGTCGATTGCCGTGCCGACACCGAGGCCGTGCTTGGCGGCCAGCACGCGCAGCGGCTGGTCGATGGTGCCGGGGGCGGGAGCGGGCCCGCCGTGGCCGGGCTTCGGCGGCGTCGCGGGGGCCGGCGGCGCGGGTGGCTGCGGCGCGGCGGTGGCGGCCGACGGACCGACCGCGTAGAGCGCGCCGGCGGTGAGCACGCCGACCATGACGATCCGGAGCTTCTTCATTCGGGGAGACCTCCAGGGGTGGTGTTCGACGCCGGCCGCCGCGGCGGCCGGTCGCGTCACGCACCGGGACGGGTGCGCGATCTCCCCTCGAACGCACGTCGGGGCTCACTGTGCTGCACCATGATCTGTCGGGAATACGACAGTAGTAGATGGGGGTCATTGGCTGGTGCTGGATCGCCGGATGTGGTACTAAGCCGACCTCCTCGGTCGGTCGGGGTGGACGCGGGCGGACCGGCCGTCAGTCGAGATCCGCCATCGCCGCCACGAACTGCTCGGGAGTGAGCTTCGACTGGAACAGCCGTTGCAGGTTGGCGTTCAGCACCGTCGCGGTCTGCGGATCCAGCGCCTGGTCCCATGCCAGGTGGTAGGAGGGCGCCCGGGCGACCAGCTCGGAGATCGAGGTGGCGAACGCGGCGTGCTCGGTGTCGCGCAGCAGCCGCGCCGCGTCCGTCACCGGTGGCACCTCACCGTCGGCGACCAGGTCGTCGAGGAACTCGTCACCCGCCACCGCCCGGACGAACTCGATCGCCGCCTCCGGATGCCGGCTGGTGGCGGACACCGAGAAGTACTGCGTCGGCACGCCGAGCAGATCCGCCGGGTCACCGGCACCCCCCTCGACCGCCGGGAAGGGAACCCAGCCGAGACCACCGTCCCGGACGAAGTCGGGATACCGGGCGAGCAGCGTCGGGTACTCCCAGGCGCCCATCAGGTGCATCGCCGCCCGGCCGGTCGCCAGCAGTCTTCCCGCGCCGCCGTCGTCGTACCCGACGGAGGCGAAGTCGTCGCCGAACGCGCCGCGCTCGGCGAGGTGGCGGGCACGCCGCAACGCCTCCAGGACCGCCGGGTTCGTCCAGGCGCCCGGCCGGCCCGAGACGAGGTCCGTCGTGACACCGGGGCCGCCGATCCGCTCGGCCAGGTACATCACGTACATCAACTCCGTCCAGCCCTGGGCGCCGCCCAGGGCGATCGGCACGATCCCGGCGGCGGTGAACCGGTCCACCAGGGTGAGCAGGTCGGTGTAGCTGCGCGGCGGACGCAGGCCGGTCCGGTCGAAGACGTCCCGGTTGTAGAAGAGCACGACCGGGTGCGTGCCCCGCATCGGCAGGCCGTACAGGCGGCCGTCGACCGCGCCCCCGGCCAGCACGTTCGGGAGGAAGCGTGCCGTGACCCCGGGCGACCGGCGCAGCGACTCGGTCAGGTCGACCAGGCGGCCGGCCCGGGCGAGCTGGGCCAGGCTCGCCCCGCCCCAGCTCACGAAGACGTCCGGGGTGTCCGTGCCGTCGCCGACGGACCGCAGCCGTTCCTTGTACTCCTCGTTGCCGAAGGTGGTGAGGTCGACCCGGAATCCCGCGGTCCCGTCGTTGTGGCGCGCCACCAACTTCCTCAGTGCCGAGTCCTGACCCGGCGGTGTGACCGCCCAGACCCGCAGCAGCGGTGCCGCGTCGCCCGTCGGCGGACGCGTGGTCGACAGGCCGCCGCCCCGGACCAGTTCGACACCGGCCAGCGTCATGACGAGGACCAGGACCGCTGCCGTGAGACCGGCCAGCCTGCCCCGCCGCCGGCGGCGCCGGTAGCGCCGCCGGATCTCCGCGACGGCGTCGGGGCCGACCGCCGGCAGTGCGGCCTGTGCCTCCACGAGGGTGGCCGCGAGTTCCTCGACGAGTCGTCGTTCGTCGTCGGAACCGACGTCGGCCGGACGCCGTTCACCTTCGGGGCCAACCATGTCAACGTCAACCACGTGCGCTCCGAATCGTCTGCCGGGCGGTCCCCAGGTGCGCCTGCAGCGCCCGCTTGGCTCGCGCGTACCGGCTGGACACCGTGCCCGGCGGCTCGCCGCAGATGCCGGCGATCTCGCTGAAGGTGTAGCGGTACAGCACGTGCAGCACCACGACGGTGCGTTCGGCCTTGCCGAGTGTGCGCAGTGCCTGCCACAGAGCGCCGTTGCTCACCGCCGTCCCGGCGGGATCGTCGGGGCGGTGTTCCAGCTCCTCGCTCGGGACCTCGCGGCGCCACCGGCGCCAGCGGCTGACGTTGCGGGTCACGATGACCTGCCGCGCGTACGCCTCGGGATTCTCCCGGGCCCTGCGCCACCGCTGCCACACCTCGACCACCGCGATCTGGGCCAGGTCGTCCGCCTCGGCGGCGCTGCCGCTGATCAGGTACGCGAACCGGCGCAACGCGTCGAGTCGGGCCCGGACGAAGTCCTCGGCGTCGCTGAAGCCACCGTGGGCCATGCCGTCCCTCCTCGCGGACAACCTAGTCGGACGTGAGGAAGGGCGCATCGGGCGTGCGGAGGGGAGTCCGTGCCCCGACCTGCCGACGCCGCCGGGACACGCCGCGACCGGGCGGACCCGAGCCGCCCGGGGCCGGCGGCGCGTGGATCGTGGGTGTCGCACCGGCGACGTACCGTCGTGGTCAGACCACCTGAGGCGATGAGGACGGTGAGGGTGCGATGTCCCGGCCCGGCGATGTCAACCAGCCCACCCGCGAGTTTCCCGCGTACGCCAGGGGGCGGGCGACCAGCGCCCCCGCCGATCCCCGGGCGGGCGCCGCCGACAGCGAGCCCACCGAACCGTTCGACGTCGACCACCGGGCAGACGCCGACGGGGCCGACGGCGCCGACGCGCCGGCACCGGCCGGTGGGCGGGGCCGCCGCGGGCGTGGCCTCGTCGTCCTCGCCGGGGTCGTCGGCCTGGCGGTGGCGCTGGTGTTCGGCGTGCGCGCCGGCGGCATCGACATCCTGCCGGACTGGCGCAACCCGTTCGTCGAGGAGAAGGCCGACCACAGCCAGCCGCCGTTGCTGAGGTCGATCCAGGACCTCAGCCGCTACGTCGCCGCCGAGGGCAACTTCGAGGTCGTCGTGGACCTGGAGCAGAACCGGCGGTACGTTCCCGACTTCCTGCTCGGCGAGCGCACCCTCTTCGTCGGCGCCGGCACCGTCGAGGCGTACGTCGACTTCGGACAGCTCGGCGAGGACGCGGTGACCGTGTCGGCGGACCGGAGGTCGGTCGAGGTCAGGCTGCCGGAGCCGCAGCTCGGGCAGGTCAACCTCGACCTGGAGCGGTCGTACGTCTTCGCCGAGGAGCGTGGGGTGCTCAACCGGCTCGGTGAGGTCTTCGGCGGAGACCCGAACCGGCAGCGCGAGGTCTACCTCAGGGCCGAGCAGAAGATCGCGGAGGCGGCGCGTGGCGGCGGGCTCGGGGAGCGGGCCCGGGAGAACACCCGGAAGATGCTGGACCAGATGCTGCGCTCGCTCGGCTACGAGCAGGTCACCATCACGTACGTCCAGCCGTGAGTCGGCGACGGCGGCGGTGTGGTGCGACATCCACACCGCCGCCCCGTGTGCCCGGGGTGGCGGAGGGGCCCGTGGGCGTGCCCGCCCGGTGACGGCCGGGGCCGGCGGCACGGGTGACCGTGGTCCGGCGCCGTCAGTCCGACCGCCGACAGTTCGAGATCATCCGTGGCGGGTACGTGCCACACTGACGCCGGCCGCTCCTCTCGACCGAGGTCGATCGGGTGCGGCGTCGGGCGCCGTCTGTCTCCCAGAACCAGGGGTCTGTCGGGAGCGGGCGACCAAA
>CALGAM010000075.1 GCA_937951935.1 uncultured Micromonospora sp.
CGGGACGACGAGCAGTCGATCGTCCGGCTGCTGCGTGCCGGTGCCGACGACTACATGGTCAAGCCCTTCACCGGCGCACACCTGGACGCCCGGATCACCACCGTGTTGCGCCGGGTGGGCCGGGCCAGTCGGACGGTGGAGCCGGCGGTGTACTGCGTCGGCGGGTTGCGGGTCGACGTGGGTGAGCGCACGGCGCACCTGGACGGGGTGCCACTGGCGCTGACCCGCAAGGAGTTCGACCTGCTTGCCTACCTCGCGGCCCGACCCGGCCGCGTCGTGTCCCGCCGGGAACTGTTGGAGGAGGTATGGCGACAGCCATCGGTCGGCGAGGATCAGACCATCGACGTACATCTGTACTGGCTGCGCCGCAAAATGGGCGAGTCCGCGGCGAAGCCGCGCTACCTGCGCACCGTGCGGGGGGTCGGCTTCCGGTTGGTGGCACCGGACTGAGGCTCGCCCTCGCCTCCCTCTCGGCCGGCATGACCACCCTCGTCGCGCTGGCCTTCCTCATCCCGCTCGGGACGGCCCTGCAGCGGGACGCCCGCCAGGAGGCGCTCGGCGACGCGGCCCGGCGCAGCGCCGTCGTCCGCGGCGCGCTGACGGTCAGCTCCGACCCGGCGGCGCTCGGCCGGGCGATCGAGGCCGCCGGTGTCAACGCGGCGGCTCCGCCGGTCGTGCACGGCCTGTCCACCGGAGGTACGCCCCGGGCCGGCGCCGCCGACGTCGACCGCGCCGTCCGGGGCGGTTCCCCGGTCGTCGCCGAGGTCTCCGGCGGGGTGGTGCGGCTGGAGCCGGTGCCGGTCGACGGTCGGGTGCTCGTGATCGAGGTCTTCGTGACCGAGGCGGCCCTGACCGCCGGAACCGGCGGCACCTGGCTGATCCTGGTCCTGGTCGCGCTCGGGCTGGTGGTGGCCTCCGTGATCGTGGTGGACCGGTTCGCGGCCCGGGCCGTGGCGGCGACCCGTGGGCTGATCCAGGCCGCCCAGGCGATCGGCGACGGCGACCTCTCGGTGCGGATCCAACCCCGCGGTCCCCGCGAACTCGCCGAGGCGGGGTACGCCTTCAACCGGATGGCCGACCGGCTGGTCGCGCTGCGCACCGACGAGCGGGAGCTGGTCGCCGACCTGTCGCACCGGCTCCGGACCCCGCTGACCGTGCTCCGCCTCGACGCCGACGCGCTGGATTCCGACGACACCAGCGTGGGCTCGTTCAGCGCCGCCGAACTGGACCGGCGTCGCACCATCCGGCGGATCCGGCAGGCGATCGCGACGCTGGAGGGCGAGGTCGACGTACTGATCAACACCACCCGGAAGGCGGTCACCCAGGAGACCGGGCCGGCCAGTTGCGACGCCAGCGAGGTGGTCCGGGACCGGATGGTCTTCTGGTCGGCGCTGGCCGGCGACCAGAACCGGTCGTACCGGGTCATCGGCGCGCACACCCGCATCCCGGTGCCGGTCCCCCGGGCCGAGCTGGCGGCGGCGCTCGACGCGGTGCTGGGCAACGTGTTCCGGTACACCCCGCAGGGAACCGCGTTCGAGGTGGCCGTCTCCCGCCGGGACGGCTACGTGGCGATCCGGGTCGACGACGCGGGCCCCGGCATCGCGGACCCGGACCGGGCGCTGCGGCGGGGTGAGAGCGACCAGGGCTCCACCGGGCTGGGGCTGGACATCGTCCGCCGGGTCGCCCAGCAGGCCAACGGCTCGGTGAGCATCGACCGTGCCCAGCTCGGCGGGGCGAGCGTGGTGATGCTGCTCGCCGACCCGGAGGCGGCGCCGCGCCAGGTGAGCCGGTTCGGGCTGGTCGGTCGCCTCGCGCGGGAGCGCGACTCCGGCGGGCGGCGTCGCTGGACCCGTCGGTCGGACCGCTGAGGACCGCCGAAGTTCTGGCGGGGCGCAAGTCTTCCTTAGGACTCGCTTAACGACATACCCGCGGCCCGGATCCGCCTGCCACCATCGACGGTGATCCCATCCTGCTCCACCGGGCCGGCCAGCACCCGCAGATCGCCTCAACAACAACGGCCTGGGGGAGCGACGCGCGCGGCGGGGCACGGTCCCCCACACCAGGCCCCGCCGCGCGCGGATCTCCAGGTGACAGGGCAGCGTCGCCCCTCGGACGCTGGCCCGGCGCGGCCGCCCGCAACACCCCGCGCCGGGCCAGCCCACAGGTCGCCGCCGGTCGTCGTGGACGTGTCCGTGCGGCCCGGTGCGCCGCCGGTGCCGGCCGCCCGGGCCGCCGGTCGGCGCGGGGCGCGCCCGGCCGACTGTCAGGCCAGGGCGAGGTGGGCGTCGATCTCGGCGGTCAGCTTCTCCTTCTCCGCGGGTGGCAGGAAGGAGGCCGTGACCGCGTTCCGGGCCAGGGCGGCGATCCCGGCCGCGTCGAGGTCGAGCAGTCGGGCGGCGACGGCGTACTCGTCGTTGAGGGTGGTGCCGAACATCGGCGGGTCGTCGGAGTTGATGGTGACCAGCACACCGGCGGCGACGAGCTGCGGCAGCGGGTGCTCCTCGATCGAGGCCACCGCCCGGGTGCGGACGTTCGAGGTGGGACAGACCTCCAGCGGGATCCGCCGCTCCGCGAGGTGGCGCAGCAGATCGGGATCGCGGGCCGCGGAGATGCCGTGCCCGATCCGCTCGGCACCCAGCTCGCGCAGGGCGTCCCAGATGGTCTCCGGGCCGGTCGTCTCCCCCGCGTGCGGCACGGAGCGCAGCCCGGCCGCGCGCGCCTGGTCGAAGTACGGCTTGAACTGCGGGCGCGGCACCCCGATCTCCGGACCGCCCAGCCCGAAGCTGATCAGTCCCGCCGGCTGCTCGTGCAGCGCGATCCGCAGGGTCTCCTCGGCCGCCGGCAGGCCGGCCTCGCCCGGGATGTCGAAGCACCAGCGCAGCACGATCCCGAACTCGGCCTCGGCGGCGATCCGGGCGTCCTCGATCGCCTCGCAGAACGCGGGCGCCGGTATCCCCCGGTGCACGTGCGAGTACGGCGTGACGGTCAGCTCCGCGTACCGGACCTGCTGCCGGGCCAGCTCCCGGGCCACCTCGAAGGTCAGCAGCCGGACGTCCTCCTGGTCCCGGATCAGGTCGACGACGCTGAGGTAGATCTCGATGAAGTGGGCGAAGTCCCGGAACTCGAAGTAGCCGGCGAGGGCGTCCGGGTCGGCCGGCACCCGGGTCCGGCCCTCGTGTCGGGCGGCCAGTTCCGCCACGATCCGCGGCGAGGCCGAGCCCACGTGGTGAACGTGGAGCTCCACCTTGGGCAGGCCGGCGATGAACGCCGAGAGGTCGGTCACGCGGTTTCTCCCTGGTCTCGATCACCGGCGCGGACGGCTGGGCCGGTACGGGCGACAACGAAGATACGCCGGAACGGAAAGTAGACCCAGCCATTTCGCACCGGGTACGCCGCCGCGAGCCGCGCACCGAGCGCGGCCCGGAAGTCCGCCCAGTCGGCGCCGTCGCCGAGGACGGCCCGGACGGGACGCAGCGCCGTCCCCTCCAGCCAGCTCAGCACCGGATGCGCCGCGCCGTCGCGGGCCGGCAGCAGGTGCACGTAGGTCGTCTCCCAGGCGTCGACCTGGCAGCCGGCGTCGGCCAGCAGCGTGGCGTAGCCGACCGGGTCGTCGCCCACCGCACCGGCGGCCGGCGCGGTGCGGAGGACCGGGGCGACCACGTCGCGCCAGCGCGGCTGCTCGGCGACCTCCCGCAGGGTGCGGTGTGAGGGCGCGCCGAAGTTGCCCGGCACCTGGAACGCGAGCCAGGCACCGGCGGGCAGGTCCCGGGCCCAGCGGCGAAGCAGCGTCTCGTGCCCGGGCACCCACTGGAACACGGCGTTGGAGAGCACCACATCGACCTCGGGGCCGGGTGACCAGTCCCGGACGTCACCCACCACGAAGTCGACGGCCGGTGCGGGATCCGGTGCCGCCGCACGGGCCTCGACCGCCGCCCTGATCATCTCCGGTGACGAGTCCAGGCCCACGACCCGCGCGCCCGGCCACCGTCGGGGCAGGGTCAGGGTGAGGTTGCCGGGCCCGCAACCGAGGTCGACCACGGTGCGGGGCCGGTCGGCGCCGACCCGGCTGAGCAGGTCGTGAAACGGTCGGGACCGCTCGTCGCCGTACCGGAGGTAGCTGTCCGGATCCCACATGACGCCTCCAAACCGTACGTACGTCTTGTTAGAGCATACGCCGGCCCCCGACCCGGCCTGAACCGGGCCGGACGCGTGCCGGATAGGCTTCGCGCCGTGGAACAACGCAGCTTCGCGCGGCTGGGTCGCCAGGTCGGCGTGGTGGGCCTCGGGACGTGGCAGCTCGGCGCCGACTGGGGCCAGGTCAGCGAGTCCGAGGCCCTCGCCGTGCTGGACGCGGCCGTCGAGGCCGGGGTCACCTTCCTGGACACCGCCGACGTCTACGGGGACGGCCGCAGCGAACGGATCATCGGCCGCTTCCTGCGCCGACGGCCCGACGCCGGGGTCACCGTGGCCACGAAGATGGGGCGCCGGGTGCCGCAGACCCCCGAGGCGTACGTGCTGGAGAACTTCCGGGCCTGGACCGACCGGTCCCGGGCCAACCTCGGGGTCGAGGTCCTCGACCTGGTGCAGCTACACTGCCCGCCCACCCCGGTCTTCCACACCGACGCCGTCTTCGACGCGCTGGACACCCTGGTCGCCGAGCAACGCATCAGGGCGTACGGGGTCAGCGTCGAGACCTGCGACGAGGCGCTGGCCGCCATCGCCCGGCCCGGCGTGGCCAGCGTACAGATCATCCTGAACGTGCTGCGGCACAAGCCGGTCGAGCGGGTGCTGCCGGCGGCGGCCGCGGCCGGGGTCGGCATCATCGCACGGGTCCCGCTGGCCAGCGGGCTCCTCTCCGGCCGGTACGACGAGCGGACGACCTTCCCCGACGACGACCACCGCACCTACAACCGGCACGGCGAGGCGTTCGACGTCGGTGAGACGTTCTCCGGGGTCGACTACCAGACCGGGCTCGAGGCGGTGCGCCGCCTGTTGCCGCTGGTCCCGTCCGGTGTCTCGATGGCACAGTTCGCGCTGCGCTGGATCATCGACCAGCCCGGGGTCACGGTCGTGATCCCCGGCGCCCGCACCGTCGCGCAGGTCCGGGCCAACGTCGCCGCCGCCGACGTGGCCCCGCTGACCGCCGAGGCGGTGAAGGCGATCGACGACGTCTACGACGAGCTGATCCGCCCCCGGGTGCACCACCGATGGTGACCGCACCGGAACCCGCGACCGTGCCGCCGGCTGACGGAACCGCCGGCGAGCCACCGGCCGAGGAGGTGGTGATGCGGGGCTGGTTTCCGCTCACCCTCGGCCTGCTCGCCGTCGTCGTCGGCGCACTCTGGACCCTGCAGGGGCTGGGCCTGCTGGACGGCGGTGTGCTGAGCGGGAAGCCGGTCGGAGCGGTCACCGGTCCGGTGCTCGTCCTGGGCGGGCTGGTCCTGCTCCGCCGAGGACTGCGGGCGCGGCGTCCGCGGTCCGACGCGTCGGCGTGACGGCCCGCGACGAACGCGGATCCGCGTCGAGCCCCGTGTGCCACGGGACTCGACTCGGATGACGAACGACTCCCGGCCGGACGTCCGGCCGTCGCACCGTCAGATGGGACGAACCCGCTCCGCCTGCGGACCCTTCTGGCCCTGGGCGATCTCGAACTCGACCCGCTGGTTCTCCTCCAGCGTGCGGTAGCCGCTGGTCTGAATCGCCGAGAAGTGGACGAACACGTCGGCACCCCCACCGTCGACGGTGATGAAGCCGAAGCCCTTGTCCGCGTTGAACCACTTCACGGTTCCCTGCGCCATGTGTTTCTCTCCTTCTGAACTGGCGGCCGAGCACCGCCGTGCGGCCGGTTGGCCGTTTTCGAGCAGCGGCGCTTCGAGTCGGCCCCCGCGAAGGAGGACGTCTCTCGACCCACACTGCAGCGGCAGCGGGGAACAGCGAACCACGTACGCAAAAACTTCGCCCAGCCTACCTGACGAAGTGCTCCGACGAGCGATCCCCCGACGACCCGCGGTTCGACCCGGCGGGACCGCCGCGGCACGGCGCCGGAGCCGGGACCCGGCGGGGCGGTGCCGAAACGCGCCCGCGGCGCTACCGGGGAGCCCGGATGGTCACCGGCGCGTCGTGCTCCGACAGGAGCACGGTCACCGTACCGCCGGCCGGCCCCGGCAGGGGAAACGTGACCCGGTGCGGCAGTGGCCGGTCCACGCCGATCCAGAGCGTGCCGACGACGTCCTCGCCGACCCCGGGCACCAGGACGCCGAGGGCCCGCCCGGGCAGGGTGGCCCGGATCCGGTGGCAGAGGACTCCCGCGACCCTCTCCCGGCCCTCGATCGTGCCGCTGGTCGTGGCCAGCAGGTGGGCGAGGCCGCGGTCCGGCGACAGCAGCGCGGACGGGTCGTAGACCAACGCGGCGGTCGACATCGGCACCCGCTGCCAGCCGGCGGTGAGGCCGTTGAGGTACAGGCTGTCGCCCGCGACCACGAACGACAGCGTCCGCGTCCCGGAGGTCTCCACGAGCTGGGCGCTTCCCTCGGCCTCACCGGTCGCGGTGACCACCGCCTCGGCGGCGCGCAGGTCGAGGACGGTGGCTCCGCCGGCGGTCGTCATCGCGAACCGGACGCTGCGGATCGCACCCACCTCGGCCGCCGCGGCCGCCAGCACCTCGCCGGCCGCGGGCCCGGACGTCGCGGCCGTCCCGGCGGTCGCCCCGGGTGGGTCCGGCGACCGCCCCGTGCAGGCGACCACACCGGCCAGCAGCAGCGACAACAGCCCGGCGAGCCCGCGGGATCGGCGCATAACCGAAGCGTACTCACGACCCGGGCGTTCAGTCGGGCCAACGACCGGTGAGCCGACGGACGCCGACGGCGCCGGCACGGTCCACCGCGGCCCGGACCACGGCGAAGATCGCGCCCTGCAGCGCGGCGGCGGCGAGGATCTCGCCCCAGGTCCGGTGTTCGTCGGTGGCCTCCGGCGCCTCGCCGTCCCCCGCCGCGAGCCTCCACACCTGACGGAACACCGCGCCCGCGGCCACCCCGGCGGCCACGCTCAGCAGCACGCTCACCGGCCGGTAGGCGACCGCGCTCACCGACCTGCCCATCCGGGCCTCCCTCCGGTCATCGGCGCCCTCCGCCCGTCGTGGTGCGGAGCGCGCCACGGGCCGTCGGTCGCGGGCCGTGACGCCCGCGGCCGGGGACGACGTCCACGGGACGGTTCACCGGCGCCTGGCCCGGACCACCAGCAGCGCCGCCACCGCGAGCACCCCCGCGGCGGTCACCGCCCAGGACACCGGGTGCCGCAGTGCCAGCGATCCCGCGTCGTGCAGGGCGCCGCGGATGCTCGCCGTCGTCCGGCCGGCACGCCGGCGCATCCGGTCACGGGTCTGCGCGGCCGAGCCCTTGATCCGCGCCTTGACGTCCGCCCTGGCCGCGAGCGCCTGCACCGTCTCGCTGAGCTCCGCCCTGGTCTGTCGAATCTCCGCCCGGAGCGCCTCCGGGTTGCCGGATCCGTTGCTGCGGGTCATCCCCGTCCCCTGTCCCGGACCGCCGAGGCGACGGTACGCACGTCGGTCTTCAGGCTGTCGGCCGTCGCCATCGGTACCGGCGGCGCCGCCCGGCGCATCCGCCGCCGCCCGGCCGCCGCGACCACGGCCCCGAGGAGGAAGAACGCCACCGCCACCACCAGGGCCGCCGCCCAGCCGGGAATGACCACGGCCAACGCCAGCACCGCCGCGGCCACGAGCACACCGAGCCCGCAGAGCGCCAGTACGCCACCGCCACCGAGCATTCCCAACCCGATGCCGGCCTGCCGGCCCTTCTCGGCCAGCTCGATACGGGCCAACGCCAGCTCGTCGCGGATCAGCCGCGACATCTGCTCGGTCGCACGCTGCACCAGCTCCGCGGTGGACTGCTCCGCGACCGGTCGCGTGCCGTCCCGTACGACATCGGCCATGCCGTCCTCCTTACCCGCCCCCAGGCGTATGCCCCGTCGTCGGCCCTTCAATCCCGGTTTCCCGCGGTGTCGCCCCGGCACGTCGCGGCCGGCCGGCCCGCCGGGGCCGGCGACCGGCGCCGACGTCCGTTGCCGTTAGTGTCCGCCACCGGTCCCGCCGGTGGCGGCTGATCGGGCAGGTCGGCAGGGTGACCACGACACCGACGGGTGACGTGGGCCCGGTGGGCGGAACGGGCCGCCTCCCCGGTGCTCCGGGGAAGGGCCGCCCCGGGGCCGCCCTCCGGGGTCGCCGGTGGCACGGCGTGAGCCGGACCGGCGCCGGTGGCCGGTGGGGTCCGGGGGCGGGGAGCGGGGCGTGGCTACCCGGGGTTCCTGCCGATCCGCACCACGACCTGGTCGGCGTCGGCGCTCTCGATCGAGGCGTAGAGGCCGCCGATCTCGGTCCCCTGCTGGCCGACGGTGAGGGTCAACCGCTCGCCGGCGACCTCGATGGTGACCCGGTCGCCGTCGACGCCCACCAGCCTCGCCTCGACGCCGAGGATGCTGGCCCGGGCGTCGACACCGCGGTTGAAGGTGACGGTGCAGGAGTCCAGCCCGCAGTCGGTGGTGGCGTTCTCGGAACCGCAGCCGGCCAGGACGGCGGCACCGAGGGCGAGACCGGCGAGGAGCCCGGCAAGACGACGGACGGGAACGTGGCGGCACAGGGGGGTCGTCGTCACCCCAGCAAGGGTACCCAGGACGGTCCAGGCGCCGGCCCGGCCGCGTCCGCCGCCCCTGTCGTCGAGACGCCCGACGTCCGTCGACGTCACCCGGGCTCGCCGGCCGTGACCCCGAAGCCCCACGTGCCCGGCCGACGTCCGGGTGCCCATTCGTAGATCGCGTGTTCCGGGGCGGGCGGTTCGGCGAACGGGAAGCGAAGCCGGAAGTCGGGCCAGGCGACGGTGAGCCGGACCGTCTCCGCGCCCGGGCCGGGAGCGACGCCGAGGCCGGCGCCCTCGGCGAGGTCGCCGAGCGCGTGCCGGGCCTGCGCGACGGTCACCCCGGCGGTACGGGCGAGGACGGACAGGCTGGTGGTCACGACGCGGCGGCGCCATCGGCGGCGGGTGCGCTGCGCCAGCCGGCGGATCGCGATGGCCACCAGGACCGCCCGGTCGTCCCGCTGCGCGCGCAGCTCCCGATCCCGCTCCGACGGGGACAGCGGGAGCACGTCCAGCGGGTCACGGTCGAGCCGGGGCAGCACCCACGGGTCGCCGTCACCGTCGTCGTCCACGTCGAACAGTCCGAGCCGGTTGAGGCAGCCCAGCAGCTCACCGACGGTGTGCGGAACGGGTACGTTCCGCCGGCGACACATCTCGGCGAAGAGCTCGATCCGGGTGGCACGGACCCGGAGCAGCCACGCGTGGTGCTGCCGGACGTGCGACTCGGCGTGGTCGGCGTCCCGTCCGGCGGGCCGTCGCCGCACCCGGGCGATCCACTCCCCGACACCGCCCGGGTCGCACCACGCCGGTTCGTCCCACGGCACCGTCTGCGCCCACGCCGAGCGGCGGAACCGCGACGGCCCGGGGACGACGGTGAGGTGGACGAACGCGCAGGGCAGCCACCGGATCCAGGACGGCGCGACGGGGGTTCGCTGCCAGCGAGGGGTCACCGTGGGACGATATCGCGACTGGACGTACACGTGGGGGCACCCATGGTGACCTCACGTCGGTCCACATCCGACGAAGCGGATCCGACGCGGCCACCCGAGAACGCATCCCGCGCCCCGGCGCGGTCGGTCCGATCAGGAGGAGACGGCGAGGGCCTCGGCGGCGCGGCGACCGGCGAGCACCTCGGCCGCGGCACGGCAGGCGGCCCGGGAGGCACCGTGGGTCGCGATGTGGACCCTGCCGACGACCGTGGCGGGGACCCCGAGCTCCACCACGATCGCCTCCGGGCGGCTGGCCAGCACGCGCCGCACCGCGGCCGCCATCCACCGGTGTCGGTGGAGGTCCCGCACCACCAACACCAGGGACCGGCCCCGGGCCGCGGCCAACGCCTCGACCGGCAGCTCACCGTCGTCGCCCAGTTCGTCGGCGGTCAGCCTCAGGGTCGTGGTGCCCGGCAGCAGGGTCGTGAGCGGCTCGCCCACTCCCCACGGCGTCTCGGCACCGATGGCGATGTTGGACGGCGGGGCGAACTCCAGGACGTGCGCCGGTCCCGGAAGCGGCAACTCCGCCGCCTCGGGTGTGGTGGTGAGCCGTACGGCCCGGCGGGCGGCGGCCAGCCCGAGGGGTGAGCCGTCCGGACCGGGATCGCGCCACCGCACCGCGCCGGAACGCGCGGCAGCCGTCCAGGCGGCGAGCTGGGCCACCCTCTTGGCCGCCTCGGCCAGACGCTCCTCGGGCAGGATGCCGGCCGTCACCGCCTCGACGATCGCGTCCCGCAGGTGTCGCGTGTCCGCCTCGTCCGCGTGCTCACCGCCGACACAGATCGCGTCGGCGCCGGCCGCCAGCGCCCGCACCGCCGCGCCGGCCAGGCCGTACCGGCGGGTCACCGCCCGCATCTCGATGCCGTCGGTGATCACGGCGCCCTCGAAGCCGAGCTCGTCCCGGAGCAGTCCGGTCAGGACGCGGCGGCTCAGCGTCGCCGGCCACTCCTCGTCGATCGCCGGCACCAGCAGGTGGCCGGTCATCACCGCCTGCACGCCGGCGGCGATGGCGGCCCGGAACGGCAGCAGTTCGCAGGCGTCGAGCCGGGCCCGCGGCACGGCGATCCGGGGCACGTCCAGGTGGGAGTCGACGCTGGTGTCACCGTGTCCCGGAAAGTGCTTGGCGCAGGCGGCGACGCCGGCGGACTGCAGACCGCGCACCCAGGCGGCGGTGTGCCGGGCGACCAGCTCGGGGTCGGCACCGAAGGAGCGGACCCCGATGACCGGGTTGTCCGGGTTGGCGTTGACGTCGGCGTCGGGGGCGTAGTCGAGCGAGATGCCCAGGGCCGCCAGTTCGGCGCCGAGGTCCCGGGCGACCGCCTCGGTGAGGTCGATGTCGTCGATCGCGCCGAGTGCCAGGTTTCCGGGCCGGGAGCTGCCCCGCCGGGACTCGATCCGGGTGACGTCGCCGGCCTCCTCGTCGATCGCCACCAGCACGTCGGGGCGTTCGGCACGCAGCACGGCGGTGAGCGCGGCGACCTGCTCGTGGTCGACGACGTTGCGGGCGAACAGCACCACCCCGCCCAGCCCGTCGGCGAGCCACCGACGCACCCAGTCCGGCGGGGTCGTCCCCACGAAGCCCGGCTGAAGTACCGCGGCGGCCAGGCTGGCCAGGTCCGTCGATCCGCTCATCCCGCCCGTTCTCCCCCGATCCGTACTTGGTTCCTCACGCTCCGGTCGCGCCGGGTGCAGACATGGTCACACCCCTTCCAGTAATGGTCAAGAAACCTTCCTATTCCATGGGAACGGTCCCGGTCGTGCGACAGTGCTTGCATGCCGCACCACGTCTGGGAAGTCGACCCGCAGCTGGCGAACCTGCCGTACCGCCTGCTCACCGCCGAGCAGGCGAACTGGCACGAGATCCCGGGGGTCCGGCTCGTCGGCGCCATCCTCGGCACCGTGCTCCTGGTCGCCGCCGTCCGGTCGATGTTCGGCGGGCGCGGGCGGTGACGCCCGCCCGCGCCGGCCACGGACCGGGGCGCGCGGCGCCCACACCGCGTCGCCCACGTGCGCCACGCCCGGGCGGCGGGCACGGTCGCGGGTCGGAACCGCCGCCGACCGCGTCCGTCCACCCCGGCTCCCCGGCGTCCCACGGGGCCCGCGACGCCCGCTGTCCGGGCTTGCGCGGGCGACCGGCATGCCGTGAGATGGTGACGGTGTGCCGTCGGTGAAAGGACGTCGATGTGACCGAGCAACCGCCGTACGCGACCGAGTTCGGGTTCTCCGACGACGAGTGGGAGCTCTCCGTCGACCTGTCCCAGTCGGTGCTCCTCGCCGCCGGTACCGTCGAGCTGTACGGCAGCCTCCCGACCAGATCCGGGAACGCGGCCGGGCTGGAGAGTGCCACCACGACGAGCCGGGGAACCCGCCGGCCGTCCGGGTGCCGCCTGCGCCGGTGAGGCCGGCCGTGCGGGTGCCGCCCGCGCCGGTAGGACGGTGAACGGCCCGGGCGGCGAGACGGTCACCGAGACCGCGCGGCGGTCCCGAGACGCCCCCGCCCACGTGCTCCTCGACCGACGCGGCGGGCGGCCCGGTCCGGTCCGCCCCACCGCGACCGTGTCCGCGCCCGGGCGGCGGACCGCGACGGCACACCGAGAAGGTCGAGCACCGCCGCCTCGGCGGCGGCCAGCGACGTGTCGGCGACCCGGGCCAGCACGCCGTCGTGGTAGAGGTCGACCACCCGGGGATGCACGTAGGAGGCGCGCGCCACGGCCGGGGTGTTGCCGAGCAGGTCGGCGACATCCCGCATCACCGCCGCCACGACGCGACGACGGCCGGCGGCCGAGCGCGGCGGCTCGGCGGCCGCCAGCCGGGTGGCGGCGAGCACGGTGGCGTGCCAGGTCCGGAAGTCCTTGGCCGTCATCTCGCCACCGCTGGCCGCGCGCAGGTACTCGTTGACCTCGTCGCTGCGCACGTCCCGCCACGACCGCCCGTCCCAGTAGCCGAACAGCCGCGCCGCGTCACGCCGTCGCCGTCGCAGCTCGCGCAACACCTGACACAGGCGCGGCTCGTCGACCCGCAGCGTCTGCGCCACACCGCCCTTGGCCGGGAACTCGAAGATCACCGCACCGTTGCGGCACCGGACGTGCTCGGGGCGCAGCGTCGCCACCCCGAACGTCGGGTCGTCGCCGGCCGCGTACTGGTCGCTGCCCACCCGGAACGTCCCCATGTCCAGCAGCTTCGCCACCGTGGCCAGCACCCGGGGCCGCCGCAGTCCCCGGGTGGCGAGGTCCGCGTCGAGACGGCGGCGCAGCGCGGGAAGCCGGGTCGCCACCTCCAGGACGTGGTCGAACTTCGCCTGGTCGCGCCGGGCCCGCCACAGCGGGTGGTAGAGGTACTGGCGTCGCCCGGCCGCGTCGACGCCGACAGCCTGGATGTGCCCGGCCGGATGGGGACAGATCCAGACGTCCCGCCATGCGGGCGGGATCGCCAGCGCCCGCAGCCGGGCCACCTCCTCCGGGTCACGCAGCGGCCGCCCGTCGGTGTCGAGGAAGCGCACCCCCCGGCCGTACCGGCGCCGCCGGTAACCGGGTGCAGCCAGGTCGCTACGCCGCAGCCGCACGGTTCCGTCCCGCGGACACGGCCCGGTACCGACCCGCCCGCTCGGCCTCCACCACGGCGGCGAGCACCTCGTCGACCCCGATCGCGGCCAACGCCGGGTGCAGCCGGGGCCGGTCCTCCCCGGGCCCGGCCGCGAGGGTGTCCGACGATCCGGCCGGAGTGTCGACAAGGCCCTCACCGGGGCCGAGAACGCGGTGCCAGGGCCGGTCCGGTGGCGGACCCCACCGGCGCGGCGACACCGGGCCGAAGAGCACCACCGACGGGGTCCGGTACGCGGTGGCCAGGTGCGCCACCCCGGTGTCCGTGCTCACCAGCAGCCGCCCGTACGCGACCAGCGCCGCGAGCTCGACGAGGCCGAGCCGGCCCGCCAGCCCGGCGGTGGACGGCAGCCCGGCCGCCTCGACCACCCGCGCCACCAGCGCCCGCTCGTCCGGCGAGCCGGTCACCACGACACGGTGCCCGGCCCGGGTCAGCTCCCGGGCCACCGCCGCGAAACGCTCCGGAGACCAGCGGCGGGCGCTGCCCTTGCCGCCCGGATGCACCACGGTCACCCCGACCGGCATCCGACCGGGCGCCGGGCGGCGCAGATCCAGATCCCCGGGATCGCACTCGATGCCGTACCAGCGCAACAGCCGGCACCAGCGGTGCACCTCGTGCTCGTCGTCGTGCCAGGCCGGGCCGTCGAGGTGCCCGGCCTCGGGGCAGCGGAAGGCGCAGAGCCGCCGCGCCCCGGCGGCCTGGAGCAGCCGGTGCGACTCCGGGCCCCGCCCGTGCAGGTTGACCGCCCAGTACGGCGCCGGGCCCCGCCACCCGAGGCGGTCCAGACCCTCGGTGTGGACCACGCCGTCGACGTCGCCGACCAGCTCGACGAGCGGGGCGAGCCAGTCGGGTGCGGCGACCGTCAGGGGGCGCCCGGGAAACGCGGCACGCAGCCCGCGCAGCGCCGGCACCGCCGTCGCCAGATCCCCCACCCCCAGCGCCCGCAACACCAGGATCACGGGTACGACGACTCCCGGTCCGCACAGACCACCAGCTCCCGGATCGCGCAGCCGGGCGGCTGGCTCAGGGCGAAGAGGACCGCGTCGGCGACGTGCGCCGGATCGTTGAGGGCCGCGTCCGCCCCGGGTCGGTACCGCTCGTCGCGGCCGTCGAAGAAGGCCGTCCGCATGCCGCCCGGGATCAGCAGCGTCACCCCGACCGAACCGGCGAGCTCGGCGGCCAGTGCCCTGGTGAACCCGACCACCCCGAACTTCGCCGCGCAGTAGGCGGTGGCGTCACTGACCGCCTTCACCCCCAGGGTCGAGGCGACCGTGACCACACTGCCCCGCGACCGCTCCAGGTGGGGCAACGCGGCCCGGACCACGGCGGCGGTGGCGAGCAGGTCCACCGCCACCACCCGCTCCCAGACCTCCGCCGGTACCTCGGCCAGCCGGCCGGGCGTGTCGATCCCGGCCGCGGTGACCACCCCGGCGAGCCCGCCCATCCGCTCGGCCAGCTCCCGGGTCGCCGCCTCGGCGGCCCGGGTGTCGGCCAGGTCGCAGGCGGCCCACGGCACCTGCCCGGCCGGCGCCCGCTGGTCGAGGACGCAGGGCCGGCCGCCGGCCGCGGCGAGCGCGGCGACAACCGCCGCGCCGAGCCCGCTGGAGCCTCCGGTGACCAGGACCGCGCCGTCGGGTGCGGCCGGGGCGCGTCCGCCGCCCGCCACGCCGGTCATCGGGACCCTCCCACCGGCCGGCCCGCCGACCGGGCCGCGGAGATCATGCTGCTGGTCGACCGCCCGTCCAGGTAGGGCACCACGACGGCGTACCCGCCCCAGCGCCGCAGGATCTCGGCCTCCGGCAGATCCGGACCGCCGCCCCCGGAGCCGTAGTCCCCACCCTTGACCCAGACGTCGGGGCGCAGCCACGCGAGCACCGCGTGCGGGGTCGGCTCGTCGAAGATCACGACGGCGTCCACACAGCCGAGCGCGGCCAGCAGTCGGGCCCGGTCGGCGTGCCGGACCACCGGCCGCTCCGGCCCCTTGAGCGCGGCCACGCTCTCGTCGGAGTTCAGGCAGACCACCAGGCAGTCGCCGAGCTGACGCGCGGCCTGCAGCGTCGCCACGTGGCCGGCGTGCAGCAGGTCGAAACAGCCGCCGGTGGCGACGACGGTCCCGCCCGCGGCCCGCACCCGGGCCACCACCTCACCGGCCGCCCGCAGACCGATCCGGTCGCTCCAGTCCACGGTCGCGATCGGCACGGTGGCGGGGGTGGCCGGGCCGGTGCCCGAGCCGTCACCGACGATCCGGCCGACCGGCGGCGCCCCGGCGACCGGCGGCCCGGTGACGGCGCCGGAGGGAGGCGGAGTCGACGCCGGTACGGCCGCGGCCACACCCCCGGCCGCCACGTATCCCGAGGCCTCGGCGACGGCCCGCTGCACCGCCTCGGAGACCAACGCCCCCTCGGCCAGTGCCAGCGTCGCGGTGGCGGCGAACCGGTCGCCGGCCCCACAGGTGTCGCCGTCGGCGCAGCTCGGGGCGGGCACCATCAGCGGGACCGCGTCGCCGTGGCTGAGCAGCGCCCCCTCACCGCCGAGGGTCACCGCCACGGCGGCGGCCCGCCACCGTTCCCGCAGGACCTGGGCGCTGCGGGACGCGCGCGTCAGGCGCGACCCGCCGGGCGCCACCCCGGCCAGTTCCCGGGCCTCGTTCTCGTTCGGTGTGGCCAGCCGCACCCCGGGCACCGCCGCCGGGCCCCTCGGATGTGGATCCCAGACGATCGGTGCCGCACTGGCCGCCAGGGCCGACCGCAGGACGGGATGCCGGGCCACGCCCCGGCCGTAGTCGGCGACCAGGATCGCCACCGCCTCGGCCAGCAGGTCCAGGACGGCCTCGGCCGGCTCACCGGGCAGCCCCGCCGGGCCGCCCCGGTCGTGCCGCAGCAGCACCCGACCCCGGGTCCGCAACCGGATCTTCTCCGGCGTGGCACCGGCCAGCGGCAGGCCGTAGACCTGCACCCCGGCGGCGTTGAGCAGCTGGCTCAACCGGGCCCCGCCCGCGTCGTGGGCCAGGGCCGTGACGAGCGCGACGTCGAACCCGCGCCCGGCGGCGAAGATCGCGGCCAACCCGGCCCCGCCCGGCCGGTCCACACTGGTGTCCTCGTCGAGCACCGGCACCGGCGAGTCCGGGCACAGCCGGTTCACCACCCCGTCGACGTCCCGGTCGAGCAACGTGTCGCCGACCACCACGATCGTTCCGGTCACGTCTCCTCCTCGCTCGCCCCGAGGTCGATGCCGCCCGGCACACGCAGGACGAGTTCGTCGGCCACCCCGGAGGGGCGAACCGGTGGGCCGGTCCCCGCCCCGACGCCCGACGTCCCGACCCCCGCCGCCGGCCGGGGTGTGTCCGCCGCCGGTGCCCGGTACGGGGCGGGCGACGCGTTGGCGCCGTACCGGCCGGCCGGGCCGAACGGCACCGGCAGGTGGGCGTCGACGTACGCGCAGAGGATGTGGGCCGAGACCAGGTGCAGCTCCTGCACCACCTGGCTGTCCGGGGAGGGAACCGCGAGGACGTCGGTGCAGGCGTCGGCGAGCGGGTTCGGGGTCGGCCCGGTGAACGCCCAGCAGCGCAGGCCGAGCTCCCGCCCGGCGCGGGCGGCCCGCACCAGGTTCGCACTGCGACCGCTCGTGGACAGCAGCAGCAGGATGTCGCCGGGGCGACCGTGCGCACGGACCTGCCGGGCGAAGACCTCGTCGAAACCGTAGTCGTTGCCGAGCGCGGTGAGCGAGGAGGTCTCCGCGCACAGCGCGATCGCCGAGAGCGGGGCCCGGTCGTCGCGGAGCTTGCCGACCAGTTCGGCGGCGAGGTGCTGAGCCTCGGCCGCGCTGCCGCCGTTCCCGGCGACCAGCAGCCGCCCCCCGCCGGCCAGCAACCGGGCCAGTTCGTCACCCCACCGGGCCAGCCGGCCCGCCTCCGACCGGTACGGCACCAGCGCCGAGGCGAGCCCGGCGAGGTGGCCGTCGAGCAACTCCGTCGACGTCGGCCCGGTCATCCGGCGACCACCCCGCTCGGCCGCCGCACCTCGGCGACCGCCGCGTAGACCGCGCCGACCTGCTCGGCGGTGCGGCTCCAGGCGTACTGGCGCCGGGCCCGGTCCAGCGCCGCCCGCGCGTAGCGGCCACGGCGGACCGGGTCGGCGAGCAGATCCCGGACGGCGGCGCCGAGCGCGGCCGGGTCGCGGGGCGGCACCAGGTCGCCGGTCCGTCCGGCGACGACGGTGTCGGTGAGACCCCCGACGGCGGTGCCGACCACCGGTACCCCACAGGCCATCGCCTCCAGCGGGGTGAGCCCGAACGGCTCGTACCAGGGGGCGGCGACCAGGACGTCCGCCGACCGGTACCAGTACGGCATCTCCTCGCGGGGAACGGCGCCGACCAGCCGCACCCGGTCGGCGACCCCGATCTCCTCGGCGAGCGCGCGCAGCCGCCGCACCTGCGGATCGGTGTCGACCTCGCCCGGCGGCGGCCCGCCTACGACGACGCACTCGGCCTCCGGGACGGCCGGCATCGCCCGGATCAGGTCCTGGTAGCCCTTGCGCTCCACCAGCCGCCCGACGGTCAGGATCCTCGGCCGGCCCGGGGTCCGGGGCACGGCCGGTCCGTCGGGGGAGAACGTCCGGTTGTTCACCCCGGACGGGATCACCGTCACCCGGTCCAGCGGGACGCCCATCCGCACCAGCTCCCGCACCTCGTCCTGGCTCTGCGCGATGACCCGGTCCACGGCCCGGCCGAGCGCGCGTTCGTAGCCGATGCGCCGGGGTGGGCTGGTGTCGGCCGCGCCCTGGTGCCGTCGCTTGACCGTGCCGAGCGCGTGGTACGTCTGCACCACCGGTACCCCGGTCCGACGGCCGGCGGCGACACCGGCCAGCCCGCTCATCCAGAAGTGCGCGTGCACCACGTCGGGGAGCCGGTCCTCACCCCGCCACCGGTCGAGCAGCCAGCGACTGAACTCCCTCATGTACGGCAGCAGGTCGTCCTTGGGGATCGGCTCCGGTGGGCCGGCCGGGACGTGGACGACCTCCACGCCGTCGCGCATCGGTACCGTCTCCGGCAGCTCCGGGCCGTCCCGTCGGGTGTAGACCCGGACGTCGTGGCCGGCGTCGGCGAGCGCCGCGGCGAGCTCGGCGACGTGGGTGTTCTGGCCGCCGGCGTCCTCGCCGCCGAGCACCGCGAGCGGGCTGGCGTGCTCGGAGATCATCGCGACGCGCATACTTCCTCCTCCAGCAACCGGTCCCAGTCCGCCAGGAACCGGTCCAGGCCGTACCGGGCCTGTGCGGCCTCGCGGGCCCGGGTGCCGAGCCGGTGGGCGCCCGCCGGCTCGGCGACGAGCCGGCGGGCGCCATCGACCAGGGTCTCGACCCGGGTGGCGAGCACCCCGGCGTCCGGTGGTACGGCGGCGACCGCCTCGGTCGCGGCGAGCACCACCACCGGCATCCCCATCGCCATCGCCTCGATCAGGCTCAGCCCGAGCGAGGTCCAGCGGCACAGGTGCAGGTACGCGCGCCGCCGCGCCACCTCCTCCTGCATCCGGTGCTGTGGCAGGTCCTCGTGGACGGCGAGCCGGTCCGCCGGCAGACCCAGCCGGTCCGGCAGCTCGGCGACCCCCATGCCGAACACGTCCAGCGGGGCGACCTCGGCGAACCGGGGCAGCAGGTCGGTACCGGTCACCCGCCAGCGGCGTACCGGTTCGTTGACCACCACCGCGAGCCGGGGCAGCTCACCGGTGTAGCGGGCCGCCGGGGCGACGACGCCGTGCTCGACGACGGCGGTCCGGGTGCTGCCGGTGTCCCAGAACAGCGCGTTGAAGTGCGTGACGTGGACGATCAGCAGGTCCGCGCGGTCCGCCAGGGGATGGCGGCTGTTCGGCACGTTCCCCTGCTTCGGGGTGTTGTGTTCGACGAAGATGGCCGGGACGTCCCGGCCGATGCGCCGCCCCAGCCAGGTCTCGGCGAGGGCGATCTCCTCCGGGCGCTGCAGGATCACCACGTCGACGTCGGCACGGGCCAGTTCCTCCGGGGTGACCTCGTCGACGGTGTCCGGCCACGGGTAGGTGCGGGCCCGCCCCAGTCCGTACGGCCCCCGGTCGGCGGTGACCGGCACGAGATACCGGTGCCTGCCCTGCACGAAGGCGGTGGTCCAGGAGCCGTGCACGTGCCAGAGCAGGACGTTCACCGTCCCACCTCCGCCGCCGAGGCGGTGACGGGATCGCCCACGGGCAGAACGACGCCGTGGCCGCCGACGTCCGACACACCGCCCGGGCCCGTGCCCGCCGCCGGACGCCCCGGTACGTCCGCACCCGCCCGCACCCCGCGTTCGGCGGGCGCTGCCGTCCTCGGGGCACCCCCGGTGCCGACGCCGACCTCGCCGATCGGCACGGCGGACCCACCGCCGTCCGCGATCCTGCGGTCGAGCAGCCGCACCGCCTCGACCACCTGGCGCGGCTCGATCCCGGACAGGCACGGGTGGCCGGGCACCGGGCAGGTGGTGGCCCGGGTGTGCCGGCAGGCGGCGTCGGCGGCGCCCAGCCGGACCGTCGGTACCCGGAAGGGCGCCCACTGTCCGAAGGGAACGGTCGGGGCGAAGAGGCTGACCACGGGAACCCCGACGGCCGCGGCGAGATGCGCCGGGCCGGTGTTGCCGACCACCAGGCAGGCGGCCCGGGAGATGATCGCGGCGAGCCGCCGCAGCGAGGTCTGGCCACCGAGGTCGATCCCGGACCGCCCGGCGACCCGGGCGGTCAGCGGCGCCTCCCCCGGGCCGCCGGTCACCACCACCCGGTGGCCGGCGTCGGCCAACGCCTCGACGATGCGCGCGCAGACCTCGGGCGGACAGGCCCGGGCCGGCACCGATGAGCCGGGGTGGACCACCACGTAGCCCGGCTCGGGCAGCGTCGCCGCGGTGTCGGTGTCCCCGGCGCGCCCGGTCGCGGTGCCAGCGGTCGGCGCCGGGGCGAGCCGGTCCGGACGCAACCGCAGGCGTGGCTCGTCGTCCGCGGGGAGCGCGAATCCCGCCGCCGCCGCGAGCGACAGCGCGCGTTCGGCCTCGGGGATTCCGGGCGGCACCCGGTGCCGTACGTCGAGCAGGGATCCCGGGTAGTCGTCGCTGACCGCCGAGATCCGCGCCACCCCGGCCATCCGCAGCAGCAGGGCGAGCGGCAGGGCGGACTGGTGGAACGAGGTGAACAGGACCGCCTCCTCCGCGCCGATCTCGGCCAACCGGGCGACGAGCCGCGCCATCTCCGCGGGATCCACTGGACCGGGTTGCGGGTCGATCCAGGGCAACGCCCACTCCACCAGTTCGTCCACCCCGGGCAGCAGCTCGGCGGCGGCCCGCCCGCGCGGGCCACACAGCAGCACCACCCGGTCCGCGCCCGCCGCCACCGCCCGGATCGCCGGCCCGGTGACCAGGACGTCGCCCACGGAGTCGGACCGGGCGACCAGCACGCAGCGACGGCGTCCGGGGCGCGGTGGGCTCGGGTCGGGCGCACCCAGCCGATGCCGCCACAGGATCAGGTCCACGGCGGTGTTCAGGTCGGCGGCCACCGCCGGGGCCGCGGCCACCTCGGCGGCCCGGGTCGCCGGCGTCGGTACCAGGACTCCGCTGGCCCCGGCGGCGCCGGCGGCGGTCATGTCCGCGCCGATGTCGCCGACCAGCACGCACCGGGTGGGATGGGTGCCCAGCGCCCGCGCCGCGTCCCAGACCAGCCCGGGTGCGGGTTTGCGGCACCGGCAGCCCGCCCCGCCGGGGCCGGGGTCGGCGTGCGGGCAGATCTGCCAGGTGTCGAAGGGGCCGAGGAGTTCGTCGACCCGGGCGTTGACCCGGGCCAGGTCGGCGGCGGTGAAGCGCCCCCGGGCGAGGCCGGACTGGTTGGTCACCACGCCCAGCCGCAGCCCGGCGGCCCGAAGCCGGTCCAGGGCCGCACGGGCCCCGGGCACAGGCCGGACCCGGTCCGGATCACCGTTGTACGGCACGTCGTACACGAGCGTGCCGTCCCGGTCGAACAGCACCGCGTCGAACAGACCAGGTCGGTCCCGCGCCTCGCCAGGGCCGCCGCGCGGTACTCCTGGCCTGCGCTGATGCGGGTCGACCTGGTCGTTGCGCACGGCGGCGGGTTCCCGGCAGCAGCAGGAGTAAACACCGCGCCGGCCGCGCCGGCCGGCCCGCGCCGGCCGGCCCGTGCCGGGCGGCCTCTCGTGGCGGGCCGGCCCGTCGCCTGATCCCCCTACCGGTTACCCACCGGCGTCGGACGGATACCACACGGGGTGGGCCATCTCGGCCGGACACCCGACGCGGCGGGCGAGGGCCGGCGTCCGACGGCCGTTGCCTGCGGATGACGGAGGATGGTTTGTGACCTTTGGACCGTGTTGGAGCGCTCGCAACCCACCACGTTACGCTTTGCCGTGACCGCTGTCGGCCAACCGAGGATGTCCGATGATCGAACCCGTGGAGCTGCCATCGCCCTGGCGGGAGGCGCGCCTGACCGTCGTCGTCCCCACCTACAACGAAGCAGGCAATCTGCCGGTGCTGGTCGAGCGCCTACTGGCCCTCCCGCTGCCCGGGTTGAGCATCCTCGTCGCCGACGACAACTCGCCGGACGGCACCGGCGAGATCGCGGACAAGCTCGCCATCGAGCACCCCGAGCGGATCCAGGTCGTCCACCGGCCGGGCAAGGAGGGGCTCGGCCGGGCGTACGTCGACGGTATGAGCCGCGCGCTGGACGGTGGCGCCGAGTACGTCGCGCAGATGGACGCCGACCTGTCCCACCCGCCGGAGGCCCTGCCCGGCATGCTCGGCGCCCTCCTGTCCACCCGGGCCGGTGTCGTCATCGGCTCACGGTACGTGCCCGGCGGCGAGCTCGACCAGGCGTGGCCGCTGTACCGCAGGGCGTTGAGCGGCTGGGCGAACTTCTACGTCCACACCCTGCTCCAGGTGCGGATCCGCGACCTGACCGCCGGATTCAAGATCTGGCGGGCCGACGCCCTGCGCGACATCGGGCTGGACCGGGTCCAGTCGAACGGATACAGCTTCCAGGTCGAGATGCACTACCTGGCGACGAAGCTCGGCCACACCATCCTGGAGGTGCCGATCCGCTTCGAGGAACGCCGGGAGGGCGAGTCGAAGATGACGACGGCAACCAAGATCGAAAGTGCGCTGATGCCGTTCAAGCTGCGCGGGCGCCACCGGCGCATCACCCCCGCACGGCCGGCACCGGACACCGCGAAGCCGGACGACCCCGCCGAGCCGGCGCGCTGAGTCCACGGCGCGGGCCCGCCACGGGCGCCGGTACGACGCGCCGGACAGCGCGCCTCGCCCGGACACGTCAGGTGTAGATGGCCCGCTGCGCCGCCGACATCGCCACGCCGTACGCCCGGCCGGTGAGGGCCCGGTCACGCGCCAACGCCGCCCGCGCGGCGTTGGCGCCCGGGGCGCCGTGCACACCCCCGCCGGGATGCGCCGACGCGCTGGCGAGGAACAACCGGTCGACCGGGGTGTCGGCCCGGCCGAGCCCCGGCACCGGCCGCAGGAAGAGCTGCTGGTACGCGGCGGACGTCCCGCCGCCGACGGCGCCGCCGACCAGGTTCGGATCCCCCGCCGCCAGCTCGGCGGGTCCGGCGACGTGCCGGCGGAGCACCAGCGCACCGAATCCGGGTGCCGCCCGCTCCAGCACCGCCTCGATCGCCGCGACCCGTTCGGCGACCTCCTCGGCCGACCAGTTGCGACGGAACGGCAGACGGGTGTACGCCCAGAACGACTCCGTGCCGGCCGGAGACCGACCCGGGTCGGCGACGGTCAACTGGCCGGCCAACACGAACGGATGGTCCGACAGCTCGCCCGCGCGCAGCCCCGCCGCGTACCGGCTGAGCTCGTCCACGTCCCCGCCGAGGTGTACGGTGCCCGCCCCGGCGACGGCCGGGTTCCGCCACGGCACCGGCCCCGCCAGCGCCCAGTCCACCTTGACCGTCGACCCGTCCCACCGGAAGTGGGCCAGATCCGCCACCAACCGCGGCGGCAGACGTGCCGCGCCCACCAGGTCGAGGAAGAGCGCCGGAGCGGGCACGTCGGCCAGGACCGCCCGGCGGGCCCGCCACAGCCCGCCGTCCGCCGAGCGCACCCCCACCGCGCGGTTGCGCGCGATCAGGATCCGGTCGGCCGGCGTCCGGTAGTGGATCCGGCCGCCCCGCTCCCGCAGCCGGGCGACCAGGGCGTCGGTGATCCGCTGCGCCCCGCCCGCCGGCACCGGCCAGCCCACCTGCTGGCCGAGCATCGCCAGCAGCCAACCGTACACACCGGAGCCCGCCTGGTCGGGGGTGAGATCGGTGTGCAGCGCACAACCGGCCAACAGGGCCCGTCCCCCGGCCCCGGCGAAGAGCTCGGCGCCGAGCTCGCGAACGGGCAGCACCAGCCGACGGGCCAACCGGAGCGCACCGCCGGCACGCAGTCGCCGCGCCAGCGCCCACCCGGTCCGGATCGGGGGGAACGGCGTGAAGAGCGCGTCCAGCACCGGTGCGGAGATCGCACGCCACTGCGCGTACGCGGCGAGCCAACGCCGACCGTCCCCGGCGCCGAACCGCTCCAGCGAGGCCGCCGTGACCTCGGGATCGCGGTTGAGCACCACCGCCCGGCCGTCGGGAAAGACGTGCGCCACCACGTCCGGGGCGTGCCGCCAGGTCACCCCGTAGCGGTGCAGGCCCAGCCGACGCAGCACCGGGGAGACGAAACCGAGCGGGTAGAAGGCGCTGTACAGGTCGCTGAGATAGCCCGGGGCGGTCACCTCCGCCGACCGGACCGCACCGCCGGGCGCGTCGGTCGCCTCGAGCACGAGCACGTCCCAGCCGGCGTCGGCGAGCAGGTTGGCCGCGACCAGGCCGTTGTGTCCGGCGCCGACGACGACCGCGTCGGCGTGGTCGGAGACTGCCGTCACCTCGGCACTGTATCCCCCGGGGGCACCCGGCCACCCCGCGCACCCACGCGGACCGATCACGGCGAGCGCGCCGCTACCCGTCTCCGACAGGCCCAAACGGCCGAGTTTGGCACGCCCGGGTCGGGGCATCCTGCCCCCGTGTATCGGGTGCAGCAACTGATCGCCGGAGTGTGGGGTGCCGACGGTGACGGCGGGACGTTGACCGTGCTCGACCCGGCGGACGGGACACCCGTCAGCCAGGTACCGATCGCGGGCGAAGCCGAGGTCGCGGCGGCGGTCAAGGCAGCGCGGGCGGCGTCGCCCCACTGGGCCCGCACCGCGCCGGCGGACCGGGCCGCCGCGGTGCGCCGGGCGGCGGACGCGATCGAGGCGGACGCGGACCGTCTCGCCGAGGCGCAGACGGCGGAGATGGGACGCCCCATCGGCGCGGCCCGCGCCGGGGTGGAGGCGGGGGTGGCCACGCTCCGCCAGTACGCCGAACTCGGTCCGGTACGCGGCGGCCGTACCCTGGCCGGGGAACACGACGCGATCGACCTGATGGTGCCCCAGCCCCGCGGTGTCGTCGCGGTGATCACCCCGTGGAACGATCCGGTCGCGGTCTCCTGCGGCCTGATCGGCGCCGCCCTGGTCACCGGCAACACGGTCGTGTACAAGCCGAGCGAGCGCAGTCCGGCCACCGGCTGGCTGCTCGCCCGGCTGCTGGACGAGCACCTGCCCTCCGGGGTGCTCTCGCTGGTCACCGGGGACGCCGCGGTGGGCGCGACGCTCGCCGCCCAGGAGGTCGACGTGGTCGCGCACGTCGGCTCCACCGCCACCGGCCGGTCCATCGCCGCCGCCTGCGCGCGCACCGGCGCCCGCGCCCTGCTGGAGAACGGCGGCAGCGACCCGCTGATCGTGGACGACGGCGTCGACCCGGAGTGGGCCGCCGGGCAGGCGGCCCTCGGCGCCTTCGCCAACTCCGGCCAGCTCTGTGTGTCCGTGGAGCGCATCTACGTCGTCCGCCCCGCCGCCCCCCGGTTCCTCAGCGCGCTCGTACGCCGGGCCGAGGCGATGCGGGTCGGACCCGGACGGGACCCGCTGACCGAGCTCGGCCCGCTGGTCGACCGGCGGCACCGCGCACAGGTGGCGCGACAGGTCGACGCCGCCGTCGCCGACGGCGCCCGGCTGCTCACCGGCGGGGAGGTGCCGGAGGGACCGGGTGCGTTCTACCCGCCGACCGTCCTGGCCGAGTGCACCGACGACATGGCGGTGATGCGGGAGGAGACGTTCGGCCCGGTGGCACCGGTGATGGTGGTGGACTCCTTCGACGAGGCGCTGGCCCGGGCGTCGGCCTCGCCGTACGGGCTTGCCGCCACGGTCCTGACCGGGTCGATGAGCCACGCCCAGCGCGCGTGGCGGGAACTACCGGTCGGCACCGTGAAGGTCAACGCGGTCTTCGGCGGCGCCCCCGGTGGCGCGGCCGAACCCCGGGGCGGGAGCGGCCAGGGCTTCGGATACGGCCCGGAGCTGCTCGACGAGCTGACCGCGGTCAAGGCGGTGCACATCGAGGCACCCGGCGGCGAGGCGGACGGGCGGTGGTGACCCGCGACGGCGGGCCACCCGCCGTGCCGGCGGCGCTCACCGCCGGCGACGTCCCTTCTCCCGGTCACGCGCCGCGGCGGTGCGTCGGTTGTTCGCCTTCTCGATCGCACCCACGAGTTCCGCCTTGGTCATCCGGGAGCGCCCTCGCACCTCCAGCTTCTTCGCCACCTCCAGCAGGTGCGCCTTCGGCGCGTTGGCGTCGACCCCGCCGGCGGTCGGGGCACGCCGCGCCGGTCCACCGCCGGCTGCCTGCGGGTCGCTCGGGCCCTTGCGGCCCTTCGGTTCCCAGTGGTCGCCGACCTTCTCGAAGGAGTGCTTGAGCGCGGCGAACGCCGTCCGGTGTGCCCGTTCGCCCTCGCCGTACGTCTCGACGGCCGAGTCGTGGGTCTTCGCCCACGTCCGCTGTGCCTTGTCCGACGAGCGACGTACGGTGCTGGGCAGAACCTCGCGTCCGGGCATGGTTCCCTCCTCCGGATCTGCGGTGTGCCGTCGGCCCGGACACGGCCGGACGGGCACCCCGTGCGGCGGCGCGGCCGCCCGGCCCGGCGTGGCCGACATCGGCCACGTGCCGTCCCGGCCGTGTCGCGGGCATTCCCCTCCGGGTACCCCACCGGCGCGGGGCCAACCGCCTGCCGACCCTCGGTAGCCACCGCGCACCCGGCCCCGGCGTCGGAGCCGACCCGACCGCACACCGTTTGGCGCCGGGCCCCCCGGGTAGCGCAGCAGACATGGAACGTGGCAGCAGCAAGCACAGCCCGCGCGTGGACGAGGAGATGGGCCGCGAGGTGAAGGGCACGGTGCAGAGCACGGCCGGTGGGCGCGCCGAGGAGTGGCGGGAGCCGGAACCGGCCGGCGAGGACCAGCCGGTGATCACCCGGGCGCCCGAGAGCGACACCCGGGTCGGGGTGCCACAGGGCATGACCCCGGAGGAGGTCGAGCAGCGCAGCCGGCTGGGCAGGTTCATCCCGCTGTCCGCGCTTCCCGGTGACCGGGACAGTCTGCGGCTCAGCGCCGAGCTGAACGAGGCGCCGGCAGACGTCCTCGCCCAGTTGGACCGACTGCCACCGGACACCGAGTTCCAGACGGTGTCGGAGATCTGGGCCGCCCTCGGGCACGCGAACGAGACCTATCGCTGGTGAGGGCCGACTCGGCCACTCCGACCCAGGACCGGCCGAGGGACGCGAAGGAGGAGGCAGATGAGCAGCGTGACCAAGTCGGTCGACGTCGCGGTGCCGATCCGGACGGCATACGACCAGTGGACCCAGTTCGAGGAGTTCCCCGAGTTCATGGAGGGTGTCGAGGAGGTCCGGCAGATATCCGACACGATGACCCACTGGAAGGTCGACATCGGTGGGAGGAGCCGGGAGTTCGACGCCCGGATCACCGAGCAGATCCCCGACGAACGGGTGGCGTGGACCTCGACCGGCGGCATCCGACAGGCCGGGGTCGTCACCTTCCACCGACTCGACGAGCACCACACCCGGGTGACCGCGCAGCTCGACTTCGAGCCGCAGGGCCTCCTCGAGAAGGCCGGCGACAAGCTCGGCATGGTGGACCGCCGCGTCGAGGGCGACCTGCGCCGGTTCAAGGAGTTCATCGAACGGCGCGGCTTCGAGACCGGCGCCTGGCGTGGCACGGTCCCCCGGCCACAGCCGTGAGCCCGGTGACGGCACGCCGGGCGGCCGCCGAGGTGGCCGCCCGGCGTGTCCGTCCCCCTTCGCGTTTGTCGCCCCTCCGTGTCGGGTAGGCCGGAAGCATGACCGACGACAGGCACGTCTGGCGGGACGAGGAGCGTCTGCCCCTGGAGGAGCTGACCCGGGCGATCGCCACCTCCACTCCCGACGGGCAGGTGGACGACGTCACCGGCAACGACGCGGGCGAGGAGTCGGCCTTCGGCCACGGCGCCGTGGTGGACGACCCGAACGAGCCGCGCGACGCGACGACGGAGCCGGACCGCACCGCGGAACGTGCCGACGACCAGCGCCGACACCGCCCAGCCACCACCGGCCGGACCGGGCCGCACTGAGGCAGGACCCGGTTCGCCGCCGTGACCGGCGCCGCGCGCCGGACGTCCACGACGCCCGCACCCGGGCCGCCGGCGGTGTCCCGGTCGGCCGCCGCGGTCCGCGCCGGCGACAACCCGGACGCTCCACGAACACCGAGAGCGACCGAAGGCGGTCGCTCCGGTTAGGCTGCTGGCATGCCAGGCACGGTCGGGCGAGCTTCCACTCCCCCATCCGCCGTCGCCGACGCGCCGCCGACGCCGGACGCGTTGCTCTCACCCCCGGCCGGTCACCGCTGGGCGGACACACCGCTCGGTCCGCGGGAAGGCTGGGATCCCGCCCTGCGGGGAGTCGTCGACCTGGTCATGTCCGCTCCTGTCGCGATGGCCCTGGCGTACGGCGACGACCTCGCGCTGATCTACAACCGAGGGTTCGCCGAACTCATCCGCCCGAAACACCCGGCGGCGTTCGGCCGTCCGGCCGCCGAGGTGTTCCGGGAGGTCTGGCAGACGCCCGGCGTCGGCGACGTGATCGAGCGGGTGTACCGGACCGGCGAGCCGTACCCGGACCGCGAGAAGCCGCTGTCGATCCCGCACGACGAACCGGGCGGGGACGAACCGGGCGGGCCGGAGCTGGTGCCCACCCGCGGTTACTCGGCGGTCCGGGACTCCACGGGCCGCGTCGTCGGCGTGCTGGCGGTGGTCCCCGAGACCCCCGAGACCAGCCGACGGTTGCTGGGTCTCGGCGCGCTCGCCTCGGCGCTCGCCGACACGGGCACCCTCGACGAGGTCGCCCGGGTCACGCTGTGCCACGCGGTATCGGCGCTCGGGGTCGACCGTGTCGAGTTCGGCGTGGACGACGGCGGCGGATGGCGGGTGGTCCGGCGGGTCCGCGGCGAGCTGCTGGACGAGGCCGACGAGCGGCTTCCCCCGCTGTGGCGTCGCCACCCCGCGGACTCGCCGGCCCCGCTGGTACGAACCGCCGACAGCGGCACGGCGGTGTTCACCAGCGACGGCCGGCCGCTGCTGCGGTGCGCGGTCGACCGGCACGACGAGCGGATCCGGGCGCTGGCGGCCCTCCCGCTGCGCACGCCGTCACTGCGCGGCGGGCTCTCGGTCGGCTACCGGCGGCCGCACGTCTGGTCGCCCGCCGAACGCGCCCTGCTGACCGCGTTCGCCGAACTGGTGGCCCGGGCCGCGGAACGGGCCCGCCGTGTCGAGACCCAGCACGGCGCGGCCCTGCTGCTGCAGCGGAGCATGCTGCCGGAGCACCTGCCCGACCTGCCGCCGCTGCGCATCGCGGCGCGCTACGACGCCGGGGTCGACGGCGACGCCGGTGGGGATTTCTACGACGCCTTCGCACTGCCCGACGGGCGGCTGGCCGTGGTCGTCGGCGACGTGGTCGGCCACGACGCACGAGCCGCCGCGCTGATGGGGCAGGTGCGCGCGGCGCTGCGCGCCCTCGCGTTGGCCGACCCCGAGCCGGCGCCGGTGCTGACGGGTTTGGACCGGCTGGTGGCGAGCCTCGGCGCGGAGGCCCGCAGCGACGAGCTCTTCGTCACGGTCGTCTACGGTCTGATCTCACCTGGTGACGGTCGGCTGACCGTCGCCAGCGCCGGACATCCTCCGCCGCTGCTCCGACACGCCACCGCGAATCGGTCCGCCACCGTCCGGTTCCTCGACGTCCCGCCGGGTGTGCCGCTCGGACTCGGTGGTCCACGGGCGGCCATCACCGTGGACTTCCCGCCCGGCGACACGCTCCTGCTGTTCAGCGACGGCGTGGTGGCACGTCGGCGGCACAGCCTGACCGCCGGCCTCGCCGCGCTCGCCGCGGCGCTCGCCACCTCCACCACCGGGGATCCCCGCGCCCTCTGTGTGCTGGCCAGCGGGGCCGTCGCCGGCAGCGCCGAGGACGACCTCGCCATGCTCGCGGTCGAGCACGCGGCGACGCCGAGCCGGTCGGCAAGCATGGAGGTACCCGCCGAGCCGACCGCGCCGGGACGGGTACGCCGCTGGATGACCAGCCTGCTCGGGCGGTGGGGCGTTCCGGAGCGGGTCGTCGGGTCCGCGGTTCTCTGCACCAGCGAGCTGGTCACGAACGCCCTGCTGCACGCCGGCACCGCCACGCGGGTGAACGTGGACCTCCGTGCGGAGCGGCTCCTGGTCTCGGTCACCGACCGCGGTACCCGGGGCGCGGTGTCCCGGGTCCACACCGACGGGCTCAGCGGCCGTGGCCGCGGACTACGGCTGGTCGAGAGCCTCAGCGACGCCTGGGGTACCGACCCGACGGTACGTGGCTGCACGGTCTGGTTCGAGATGCGGTTGCCTCCGGCGACCCCCACGCCCGACCCCGGCTGAGGCGCGCGGACCCGGCGGTTCCGCCGGCCGGTCACCCGCTGCTGGGCGATGACCCACGGGTTCGCGAGCATGGCAACCGGCGTGCGCGGCAGGGCGGCGCCCCGCGCCCCGGTCGCCCTCCTGGCCGGGCAGGCGGTCGAGACCCGGGTGGGCGGACTCCAGGCGTGACGACGGCTCCGCGACCCCACCGACAGACACACGCTGACCTGCGCCGATGCCGCCGACGGGAAACCGGTACTTCACATGAAGGCAACATGGCCTTACCGTTGTCGATGTCTGTGGGAGCGCTTCCACCGATACATATCAATTTCTTACCGTCCCTCGAGGGAGCACCGCATGCGTCTGAGATCCGCGCTCGCCGCCGCCGGCGCCGTAGCCGCCACGGCGTTCGCCGCCACGGCCGGCGCCGTCGGCCTGCTGCACCCCACCGCCGCCCGCGCCGCCGACTCGGCCTTCTACGTCGACCCGGACACCGGTGCCGCCCGCTGGGTGGCCGCCAACCCGGGCGACCCGCGCGCCGCCGTCATCCGGGACCGCATCGCCAGCGTCCCGCAGGGACGGTGGTTCACCCAGAACAACCCGGGCACGGTGCGCGGCCAGGTCGACGCCTTCGTCGGCGCCGCCGCCGCAGCCGGCAAGATTCCGATCCTCGTGGTCTACAACATCCCCAACCGGGACTGCAGCGGCGCCAGCAGCGGCGGCATGCCCAACCACACCGCGTACCGCCAGTGGATCGACGAGGTGGCGGCCGGGCTCGCCGGACGACCCGCCGCCATCATCCTGGAGCCGGACGTGCTGGCGCTGATGACCAGCTGCATGAACGAGTCGCAGCAGGCCGAGACCCGCGCCTCGATGGCGTACGCCGGCAAGCGCCTCAAGGCCGGCTCCAGCCAGGCGAAGGTCTACTTCGACGCGGGACACTCCGCCTGGCTCGCGCCGTCCGAGATGGCCGCCCGGCTCGTCGCCGCCGACATCGCCAACAGCGCCGACGGCATCTCGGTCAACGTCTCGAACTACCGGACCACCGCCGAGTCGGTGAACTACGCCAAGGCGGTGGTGGCCGCCACCGGCGCCCCCCACCTGAAGATCGTCGTCGACACCAGCCGCAACGGTAACGGCCCGGCCCCCGACTCGGAGTGGTGCGACCCGCCGGGACGGGCGATCGGCACGCCCAGCACCACCGACACCGGTGACCCGGCCGTCGACGCCTTCCTGTGGATCAAGCTGCCCGGCGAGGCCGACGGCTGCATCGCCCCGGCGGGCCAGTTCGTTCCGCAGCGGGCGTACGAGTTGGCGATCGCGGCCCCCACCCCGCCGACCACTCCGCCCACCACCCCACCGACGACCCCGCCGACCACTCCGCCCACCACCCCACCGACGACTCCGCCCACCACCCCGCCGACCACTCCGCCGAACGGCGCCTGCCAGGTGAGCTACCAGACCAACCAGTGGCCTGGCGGCTTCACCGCCGACATCCGGATCACCAACAACGGCCCCGCGCTCAACGGTTGGACCCTGAGCTTCACCGTCGGTTCCGGTGTGGCGCTCAGCAACGGATGGAGCGGTATCTGGAGCCAGTCGGGCACCCGGATCACGGTCAGTAACGAGGCGTGGAACGGCTCGCTTCCCACCGGAGGCACCGTCACCATCGGGTACCAGGGCACCTACTCCGGCAGCCTGCCGGCGCCCACCGACTTCACCCTGAACGGATCCGCCTGCACCAGTTGATCCCGGATCCGTCCGGCCGGGCCGCCGCCCACCGACGGCGGCCCGGCCCCCTCCCACACCGGCCCGTCGCGACGGACGGTCCGCCCGCGGCGGCCCGGGAGACGCCCACACGACCGAGAACAGCGAGAACGACATGACCGTCACCGAGGCCCGGCAGCGGACCGTCGGCCAACTCCTCCGCGGCTGGCGCGAACGACGCCGGATGAGCCAGCTCGAACTCGCCATCGCGGCGGAGATCTCCACCCGGCACCTGAGCTTCGTGGAGACCGGCCGGGCCACGCCGAGCCGGGACATGGTGCTGCGTCTGGCCGAGCGGCTCGACGTACCGCTGCGGGAGCGCAACCAGTTGCTCCTGGCGGCGGGGTACGCCCCGGTCTACCCGCGGTCGCCGCTGGACTCCCCCGCGCTGCGCCCGGTCCGCGCGGCGGTACGTCGGGTCTGCGCCGCCCACCAGCCCTACCCCGCCGTCGTGGTGGACCGGCTTTGGTACCTGGTCGAGGCCAACGAGGGTTTCGCGGTGTTCACCAGGGGCGTCGAGCCGGCGCTGCTCGTCCCACCGGTCAACGTGCTCCGCCTGGCGCTGCATCCGGCAGGGCTCGCGCCCCGGATCGTCAACCTCGGTCAGTGGCGGGTCCACCTGCTCGGTCGGCTCCGGCGACGGCTCGAACTGACCGGGGACGCCGAACTGGCCGACCTGTACGACGAACTCCGCGGGTACCCCTGCGACCAACCGGAGCCGGAGGTGGAGGTACCCGGTCCCGGAGAGGTGGTGGTACCGCTGCGGCTCCGCGACGGCGAGCGTCAACTCGCGTTCCTCAGCACCGTCCTCACCATCGGCACGCCGTTGGACGTCACCATCGCCGAGCTCACCGTCGAGTCGTTCTTCCCCCTCGACGACACCACCGCCACGGCGCTGGCCCCGGCCCCGAACCCGGAGGTCCGGGTCACCGGCCACCACTGAGGCCCTCCGTCCCGCGCGAGGACGCACCCCGGTCTCCCGCCGGTTCGGCATTCCGCCGTCCCCACCGCCGGTGCCGTGGCCCACCCGGCGCTGCGGCCACGCGGCCGCCCGGTGCCGTCCGGCGTGGCCCGGTTTACCCCGCTCCGCGGCCGGGAAGTCGAGTGCTGACGAGGGGAGGCGGTGCATGATGTCCAGAAATCCCACGGCATCGTGGCAGTCCGGAATTCCGGGTTTGACTGGTGGTGGCAACCTTCCGGTCGGACCCTCCGGGGCTCGGCCCCACGCGCCGGGCGGCGCGGGCGCGGAGCCGACCCGCCCCACCGTGACCGTCGCCTCGTACCCCGACTACCCGTCGGCGCAGTACGCGGTGGACTTCCTCTCCGACAACCACTTCCCGGTGGAGCGGACCGCGATCGTCGGGACCGACCTGACGCTGGTGGAAACCGTGCTGGGACGGATGACCACGGGCCGGGCCGCGCTGGCCGGCGCGGCGACCGGTGCGTGGTTCGGCCTCTTCATCGGCCTGCTCTTCGGGATCTTCACCGTCGGGAACTGGTGGGCGGTGATCCTGGTCGGCCTCGTGGTCGGCGCGGGGTGGGGGGCGATCTTCGGCGCCATCGCGCACGCGATGACCGGTGGCCGTCGGGACTTCGCCTCGGCGAGCAGTCTGCGCGCCAACCAGTACGCGGTGACCGTGGACGCGTCCCTGGCCGATCAGGCCCGGCAACTCATCGCCCGGATGAGCTGGCCGGGGCAGCCGGCAACCGGCACCCCCCACTAGGCGGCGCGCGCCCATCGCCGGCCCCTCCGTCCGCCGGCGCCCGTCCGCGCGGGCGGCCGGCGGACGCGGCTGTCTCGCGGCGTCGTACGTCAACGAAATGTTGACGTACGACGTACCGCCGCGCCACGATGGCCGGATGCAGGAACACCTCGGGCCCCGGTCCGAACCACCACCGACGTCGCCGCCCACCGCTCGCGCCGCCACCCCGTCCGACCACGACCGGCTCGGCATCCTGGCCGACCACACCGCCGTGCTGGCCGCCGTGGGGTCCGTCGAGGCCGACCCGCCAGCACTCCTGGCCGCGTTGCGGCGGATCGCCGGTCTCCGCCGCGGGCTCGACGAGGCCGAACGCCGACTGATCGAGGCCTCCCGGGGCCGCGGGGTCAGCTGGGCCCGGATCGCGGACGCGCTCGGGCTGGCGAGCCGGCAGGCGGCCGAGCAGCGCTGGCTGCGCCTGTCCGGCGAACCGGGCCGGGATCCGGGCGCGGTGCGGCGTCGACGGAAGCGTCAACAGTTTGTTGACGCAAGCTACGGCACCGCGATGCCCCGGCTCCGAGCCGCCGTCACCGCCCTGCACCGACTACTGGACCGTGATCCGACCTGGGACGACCGGCATCCCCGCGCCGGGCTGGCCCGGGCCACCCTGGCGCTGGCCGCCACCGCCGACCCACGGGCGCTGTTCGCGCTGGCCCTGCAGGCCGGGACCGATCTGGACGCGATACCCCGGGAGCGGATCCCGGCGTGGTCGACGACCGCGCTGGACGAGCTGCGACGGGCCATCGCCGCCGCCACGCCGCGGTCCACCCAGACCGCGACGGAGGAGATTGAGTCCGGGCAGCTCAAGAATTGTTGACATCGGACACCCGCCACCGCAGGATGTGAGTCGCCTCGACTCAACAATGTCCGGAGGGTGTCCTCGGCATGCATCCGCCACGACCACACTCCCCACACCGGGTCAACGTCCTGCTGCTCGTCGGCATCTCGCTGCTGTCCGGGTTCGCCGGCACCGTCATGCAGGTCGTGTCCGGGGTCTGGGTACTCGACCTCACCGGGTCCAGCAGTCTCGCCGCGCTCACCGGCACCTGCATCTTCGCCCCGACGCTGCTCGGTCCCGCCCTGGGCTCCGTCGTGGACCGCCTTCCGCGCCGCCCGTTACTCGTCGCGACCCACCTGGGCACGGCAGCCGTCGTACTCTCCCTGCTCGCCGTCCGCTCCGAGGCCGGAGCCTGGCTCATCTTCGCGGTGATGCTCGGATACGGCCTCAGCTTCGTCCTCATCGACGCCGGCGAGTCGGCCGTGCTGCCGGCGGCACTCACACCCGAGGCCCTCGGCACGACCAACGGGCTGCGTACGAGCGCACAGGAGGGGGTCAAGCTCGTCGCGCCGGTGGTCGGCGCGGGGCTGTTCGCCTGGGGTGGTGGACACACGGTCGCCGCGCTGACCGCGGCGCTCCTGGCGGTCGCCGCCGCGCTCTACCCCCTGCTCCGGCTCAGGCACCCACCCGCCGACGCCGGTCGCGCACCACTGGGCACGGACCACGGCCGGCACCGGATCCGGGACGGCATCCGACACCTGCGCGCCGTCGCCGAACTGCGGACCACGGTCCTGGTCGGCACGGTCGCGATCGCGATGTCCGGGCTGAGCACGGCGGGCCTCTACGCCGTCGTCGTCGACGACCTGCACCGGCCGGCCGCCTTCCTCGGTGTCCTCGCCTCCGTACAGGGCGCCGGCTCGATCCTGGGCGGGCTGGTCGTCGGCCGGCTGCTGCGGACACGGGGCACCGTCACCGTCAGCGTTCTGGGCGCGCTGCTGTTCGCGCTCGGCGTCGCCGGATACTGCGTGCCCCGGTGGCAGGTGGCCGTGGCCGGTGCCCTCGTCGTCGGACTCGGTCTCCCCTGGACGCTCGTCGCCGCCATGACGACGGTCCAGACCCGTACCCCCCACCACATGCTCGGCCGGGTGGCGGGAACCGCGAACACCCTGCTCTTCGCCCCGGTCGCGATCGCCACCCCGGCCGGGGCGGCGATGGTCCTGCTCGACGACCGGCTGCCACTGGTTGTCGCGGCGGTGTGCTGCGTCGCCGCCGCGCTCGTCGCGATCCGCCTGCTGCGCCGCACAGCCGGCGACGACAGCCCTGTCGACCAGCCCGGTCCGGCCGGCGCGCCGGAGGCGGAGCCACCGGCGGAACGGGTGGACCATCCGGTCGGGTGAACCCGCACGGGTCGCCGTCGCGAGCCGGTCCGAGGCGCCGGCGTCCGCACCGACGGACGCAGCCACAGACCGGCTCGCCGACGCCCCACCCGTCCCCTCCCGCGGGGACAGCGGGTCACGCGGACACGGCGAAGATGCCGGCCACCCCGAGGACGACCATCACCAGTACCGCGACCAGAGCGCCTCGCTCGCTCTCGACCGCCGCCGGCTCCGACAGGTCCCGCTCGACGTCCGAGATGTCGCCGGACATGTGTCCTCCCCCTGGTCGTCACCGTTCGGTCCTGGGCGCACGGCCGACCGCCGGTCGGTCCGGACCCCGGCCGGTGGTGGCCCCGTCCACACCGACGGCCGGCCGCCTCGCCGGGCCCGCCCCGACCCCTGCCGGCAGGCCCACGACAGCGAATTGCCCGTCCCGGGCCGCCAGAAACCCGAAGGGCGACACGGTTTCCGGGTAACATGCCGCGGCTTCGCGGACTCACCGGCACCTCGCCGGCCACCATCCCGATCCCACCCAAACCGGACACCGCCGGTAAGACCACACCAGGCGCACGTCCGGCCGTCCCGACTCAGGCCGCCGGAGGGGGCACGTCCAGGTCCGTGTCGTCGGCAACGTCGTCGCAGCGTACGACCCGTACCTGTGCGGCGTGCCGCCGCAGGTAGTCCCGGGCGCCGACGTCACCGGTGGCGGACGCCGCGACCCCGGGCCAGTGGTCGCGGCCGAGCAGCACGGGGTGGCCACGCCGGGCACCGTAGCCGGCGACGGCCAGCGTCTCCGGTCCGGCGTGGACGACCAGCCGGCGGACCGCCTCGGCGGTGATGCCCGGCATGTCGACAAGGAGCACGACCGCGGCCACGACGGCCGTCTCGGCCAGGGCCGCCAGGCCGGCCCGCAGCGAGGAACCCATCCCGGTCGGCCAGTCGGGGTTCTCCAGGGGTACGGCGTCGCCGAGGTCGGCGTGGGCCCGGACACGGGCCGCGTCCGCTCCCAGGACCGCGACGACCGGCCGGCAACCGGCGTCCCGGGCCGTCCCCACCGCTCGTTCTACGAGGAGGCGGCCGTCGTCGAGCCGGACGAGCGCCTTCGGCCTCCCGTACCGGCGCCCGGCTCCGGCGGCCAGCACCAGTCCGGCGACCCGGGGACCCGGCTGCGGCGGCAGAGGCGGGGAGATGGCGGCCTCCAGGGTGAGGGACGACGAGGCGTCCGCGTTCGTCGGCTTCTCTCCAGTGACCACTTCTTATACACCACGGCGCCACGCACGGTCTCCTCGCACGGGCCTGCGGGCGTCGCACCGGGCGGTGCGACACTGGGCCGGTGCCGCCGCTGCTCGATCCCCTGCCCGACCTTCCGGTCCGGTACGCGCTCGTGGAGCTGTCGGAGGCGGTACGCGACCGTGGGACCGCCGTCCTGGTCGCGCCGCCCGGGACCGGCAAGACCACCCTGGTTCCGCTGGCGCTGGCCGACCAGGTCGACGGGCGGGTCGTGATCGCCCAGCCGCGCCGGGTCGCGGTCCGCGCCGCCGCCCGGCGGATGGCGGAGCTGCTCGGCGAACGCGTCGGCGAGACCGTCGGGTACGCCGTCCGCGGCGAACGCCGGGCCGGGCCGCGCACCCGGATCGAGGTGGTCACCACCGGCCTGCTCGTCCAACGGCTGCAGCACGATCCGGAACTGGCCGGCACCGGTGCGGTCGTGCTCGACGAGTGCCACGAACGGCAGCTCGACTCCGACCTCGCACTGGCGTTCGGCGTCGAGGTACGGTCCACGCTCCGCCCCGACCTGTGTCTGCTGGCGATGTCCGCCACCGCCCGACAGGAGCGGCTCGCCGCGGTCCTCGCCGGGACGGACGGACTGCCGGCGCCGGTGGTGCAGAGCGCCGCGGGGCGGGCGTATCCGGTGGAGGTCGTCTGGGTGCCCCCGCCGCGACCGGTGGATCCACCGCACGGGCTGCGCGTCGACCCCCGGCTGCTGGACCACGTGGCGGCCACGGTCCGGCGTGCCCTCGCCGAGCAGGACGGTGACGTGCTGGTCTTCCTACCCGGGGCGGGTGAGATCGCCGCGGTCGTCGAGCGGCTGGCCGACGCGCGCGGCGCGGTCGACGTGGTGACGCTGCACGGACGACAGTCCGGGGGCGAACAGGACGCGGTGCTGCGACCCGCGGCGGGCCGGCGTCGGGTGGTCCTCGCCACCGCCGTCGCCGAGACCAGCCTGACCGTGCCCGGGGTGCGGGCGGTGGTCGACGCCGGGCTGAGCCGGGTGGCACGGATGGATCTGGCCCGCGGACTGGGCGGCCTGGTCACGGTGCCGGTGTCCCGGTCGGCGGCCGAGCAGCGCGCCGGGCGCGCCGGGCGCCAGGGGCCGGGTCGGGTCTACCGGTGCTGGTCGGAACACGACCACGAGCGCCTGCCGGCACACCCGGAGCCGGAGATCGCGGTTGCCGACCTCACCGGCTTCGCCCTGCAGCTCGCCTGTTGGGGTGACCCGGACGGGGCGAGCCTCGCGCTGCCGGACCCGCCGCCGCCCGCCGCGATGCGGGCCGCCCGGACCACCCTGGAGGCGCTCGGCGCCGTCGGTCCCGACGGACGCGCCACCCGGCGGGGCCGGGCCATGGCCGCCACCGGCACGCATCCCCGGCTGGCCCGGGCGCTGCTGGACGGGGCCGGCAGGCTGGGATCGCGACGGGCCGCCGAGGTGGTGGCGGTGCTGGCCGAGGCCCCGGCGGGTGGCGACGACCTGGTGGCCACCTGGCGACGGCTGCGGTCGGGTACCGACGCCGCCAGCGTCCGCTGGCGGTCCGAGGCACTCCGACTGCGCGCCGTCCTCGACGAGTCGGGCGGCGCGGGCCGGGCCGGCGGCGGGGACGGGGAGGCGACGGGTCTGCCGGACGACCTGGCCGCCGGGCTGCTGGTCGGGTTGGCCTTTCCGGAGCGGCTGGCCCGGGTGCGTCAGTCGGGCGCGACGACGTACCTGATGGCGGGCGGCACGGCCGCGGAGCTGGCGCCCGACTCGGCGCTGCGGGGCGCGCGGTGGCTGGCGATCGCGGTCGCGGACCGCGCACCGGGTCGAGCCGGCGCGGTGATCCGACAGGCGGCGGTCGTGGACGAGGCGACCGCCCGGGAGGCGGGGGCCGCGCTGCTCCGGCAGGACCAGGAGATCGCCTGGTCCGGCGGGGACGTCGTGGCCCGCGAGGTGACCCGGCTCGGCGCCATCGTCCTGCTGGACCGCCCGCTGCGCCGGCCCGACCCGGCCGCGGTCACCGCCGCACTGCTCGACGGGCTCCGCCAGGAGGGCCTCTCCCTGTTGTCCTGGACCCCGGCCGCCCGGTCGCTGCGGGACCGGCTCGCGTTCTGCCGGTACGCGCTCGGCCCGCCGTGGCCCGACGTGAGCGACGCGGCGCTGCTGTCCGGGGCGGAGGAGTGGCTGGGCCCCGAACTGGCCACCGCCTCCCGGCGCGCCGACCTCGCCCGGATCGACGTCGTGGCGGCGTTGCGCCGGCTCGTGCCCTGGGCCCAGGCCGCCCGGCTGGACGAGGTGGCGCCGGAACGGCTCACGGTACCGAGTGGCTCGCGGCTCCGGGTGGACTACCGCGACCCGGCGTCGCCCGTGCTGGCCGTGCGGCTGCAGGAGGCCTTCGGCTGGCGGGAGGTGCCGCGGATCGCCGACGGACGGGTGCCGGTCCTGCTGCACCTGCTCTCCCCCGCCGGCCGGCCGGTGGCGGTGACCCGGGATCTCGCCTCCTTCTGGCGGACCGGGTATCCGCAGGTCCGCGCCGAGTTGCGGGGACGCTACCCCCGTCACCCGTGGCCGGCGGACCCCACGGAGGCGGTGCCCACCCGTCAGGTCCGGCCCCGCCGCTGACCGCGGTCGGCCGGCCGGTGCGGGCCGTCAGCCGTGGACGAGGTCGGCGATCACGACGGTGATGTTGTCCGGTCCACCGGCGCGAAGGGCCAGGTCGACCAGCCGCTGGGTGCAGGCCGCCGGATCGGCGTGTCCGAGCAGTGTCTCCGCGATCGCCTCGGCGGGGACCACGTTGGACAACCCGTCGCTGCAGAGCAGCCAGCGGTCGCCCTCCCGGGGCACGAGTGTGGTGTAGGCGGGGGTGAGGGGTTCCCCCTGCAGCGCCCGGGTGACGACGGCACGCCGGGGGTGGTGCTGTGCCTCCTCCGCGCTGATGACCCCCTCGTCGACGAGCAGCTGTACGAAGGTGTCGTCCCGGGTCAACTGCGTCATCGTGCCACCGCGGAGCAGGTAGGCGCGGGAGTCGCCGACGTGGGCCAACGCGAGACAGCCTCCGGTCCGGGCGAGCAGGAGCGCGGTGAGGGTGGTACCCATGCCCTGTCGCTCGGGATCCTGGGCGATCGCGGACCGGATGCCGGCGTTGGCCGCGTCGACCGCGTCCTGCAGGACGCCGACCAGGTTCTCCTCGGCGGTCTCCACGTCCAGTGGCCGCATCGCCTCGATGGCGATCCGGCTGGCCAGGTCACCGGCGGCCATCCCACCCATGCCGTCGGCCACGGCGAGCAACCAGGGACCGGCGTGGACGGAGTCCTGGTTCGCCCCCCGGATCAGACCGCGGTGGCTCATCGCCACGGATCGCAGCTTCAGGCTCATGGCAGGCAGCCTGCCAAAAAGATGGCCAAAATGCTCGTAGTAGATCACCGACTGGCCGGACCGGAGCAGAATTTTACCCCGGGTCACGACGGGGGCTGCGGTCCGCGGCAGGCCCACCAGCCGCTTCGCCCGGCGTCGCCGTCCGGTCACCACACCATTCAGTCCAGTCGATTGACACGCCGGTAATGGGCTGGCAACATCGGAGCGGGCTGGGAGCGCTCCCAACGGGCGGTGCCGGGACCGGACCGGTCGGCTCACCCCGCGCGCCGCGCCCACGCCCCGCACACCACGGCAGTACCCACGACACCCGCACACCGCCCGACCCCGAACGAGCCGACCACCGACACCCGACCACGAGCCCGGACGGCCGCCCCGCGCAGCGCGCCGACCGGGCGTCTGGCATACCTCGACCGGAAGGACTCGCCTGTGCCGCGACCCCGCCACCGTCACCGCCATCCCGGGCCCCGCCGGCCCCTCACCCTGCTCGCCGCGACCGCGCTCCTGCTCGGCGGCGGCACCGCCGCGTACGCCGCACCGGCGGAGCCACACGCGAGCACCGAGCACATCGTGAACGGCACCTTCACCGACGGCACCGACCCGTGGTGGTCGACCGACAACGTCACGCTCTCGGTCGTCGACGGCCAGCTCTGCGCCGCCGTGCCGGGCGGACTGGCCAACCCGTGGGACGCCAGCATCGGGCACAACGGCATCCCACTCGTCACCGGCGCCAGCTACGCCCTGCGGTTCCGCGCCTCGGCCGACGCCCCGGTCACCGTCCAGGCCAACGTGCAGCTGAACGAGGCGCCGTACACCACCGTCCTCTCCCGAGCGGTGACACTCGACGCCCAGGCCGAGGAGTTCTCGTACGAGTTCACCGGCACCCTCGACTCGACCAACGGAACCCTCACCTTCCAGCTCGGCGGCCCCGCCGAGGGGTACACGTTCTGCCTGGACGACGTCTCGCTGACCAGCGACGCCTCGACCGACCCGCCGGGCGGTGCGGAGCAGATCCGCAACGGTGACTTCAGCAACGGCACCGCCGGCTGGTACTCCTACGGCACCACCGCCAGCGGTGTCGTCGACGGCCGGCTCTGCTCGGAGGTACCGGGCGGGCTGGCGAACCCGTGGGACGCCGGGGTCGGGCAGAACGACATCCCGCTGATCGCCGGGGAGACGTACGTCCTCTCCTTCGACGCCTCGGCCGAACCGGGCGCGACGGTCCGGGTCACGGTGCAGCTGGGCAACGAGCCGTACACGTCGTACTTCGTCGAGGACCTGGCGCTGACCGGCGAGGTCCAGCACGTCGAGCGGACCTTCACCGCCACCGAGGACACCGACCGCGCCCAGGTCGCCTTCCAGCTGGGCGGCTCCGCCGAGGCGTACACGTTCTGCCTCGACAACGTCTCGCTGCTCGGCGGTGAGGAGGAGCCGCCGTACGTGCCGGACACCGGCCCCCGGGTCCGGGTCAACCAGGTCGGCTACCTGCCGGACGGTCCGAAGAACGCCACCATCGTCACCGACGCCACCGAGCCGGTGGCCTGGGAGCTGAGGTCGGCCGACGGTGCCGTGGTGGCCAGCGGCCAGACCACCCCGCGCGGCGTCGACCCCGCCTCGGCGCAGAACGTCCACACCGTGGACTTCTCCTCCGTGCGCACCCCGGGCACCGGCTACACGCTGAGCGCCGACGGGGACACCAGCTACCCGTTCGACATCTCCGCCGACGTCTGGACGCAACTGCGGTCCGACGCGCTGCAGTTCTTCTACATCCAGCGCAGCGGTATCGCCATCGACGGCGACCTGGTCGGTGCCGAGTACGCCCGCCCGGCCGGCCACGTCGGGGTGGCGCCGAACCAGGGTGACACCGACGTGCCGTGCCAGCCCGGGGTCTGCGACTACCGGCTCGACGTCCGCGGCGGCTGGTACGACGCCGGCGACCACGGCAAGTACGTCGTCAACGGCGGCATCGCCACCTACCAGCTGCTGAGCGCCTTCGAGCGGACCAAGACCGCGCCCAGCGCCGGCGGCGGCGCGGCGCTCGGCGACAGCACCCTGCGGGTGCCGGAGCGCGGCAACGGCGTGCCGGACATCCTCGACGAGGCGCGCTGGGAACTGGAGTTCCTGCTCCGGATGCAGGTCCCGGCCGGCAAGCCGCTGGCCGGAATGGCCCACCACAAGATCCACGACCGGAACTGGACCGGGCTGCCGCTGCAGCCCGAGGACGACCCGGAGCCGCGCGAGCTGCATCCGCCGTCGACCGCCGCCACGCTCAACCTGGCCGCCACCGCCGCCCAGTGCGCCCGGCTCTACGCCCCGTACGACGCCGCCTTCGCCGACCGCTGCCGGACGGCGGCCATCACCGCGTACGCGGCGGCCAAGGCGAACCCGACCCGGTACGCCGACCCCAACGACGGCAACGGTGGCGGTTCGTACAGCGACAACGACGTCAGCGACGAGTTCTACTGGGCCGCCGCCGAGCTGTACCTGACCACTGGTGAGGCGTCCTACCTGGCCGACCTGACCGCGTCGCCGCACCACACCGGGGACGTCTTCGCGCCGACCGGCTTCGGCTGGGCCAACACGGCGGCACTGGGCCGGCTCGACCTGGCCACCGTGCCGAGCAACCTGCCGGACGCCGAACGGCAGCGGATCCGGGCCTCGGTGGTCGCCGCCGCCGACGCCTACCTGGCGACGCTGCGCGGACAGGCGTACGGGCTGCCGATGCCGGGGCACGCCGGTGCCTACTTCTGGGGCGCCAACAGCAACATCATCAACAACGCGGTGGTCCTCGCCACCGCGTACGACCTGACCGGCGAGCTGAAGTACCGGGACGGCGCGATCCAGTCGGTGGACTACATCTTCGGCCGCAACGCGCTCAACCAGTCCTACGTCACCGGCTGGGGTGAGAAGGCCTCCCGCAACCAGCACAGCCGGATCTACGGCAACCAGTACGACCCCTCGCTGCCCAACCCGCCGGCCGGCTCGCTCGCCGGGGGCGCGAACGCCAGCCTCGACGACCCGTTCGCCAAGCAGCTCCTCGACGGCTGCGCCCCGATGTTCTGCTACGTCGACGACATCGCCTCGTACGCGACCAACGAGGTGGCGATCAACTGGAACTCGGCGCTGGCCTGGATCGCCTCCTTCCTCGCCGACCAGGGCGCGGCCCAGCCGGCCGAGCCGAGCTGCCGGGTGACGTACACCAACTACGGCACCTGGACCGGCGGCACCGGCTTCACCGGGCAGGTGACGATCACCAACACCGGCTCCACGCCGATCACCGGCTGGACCCTGCGGTTCGCCTTCGTCGGGGACCAGAAGGTACGGGAGGCGTGGATGGCCAGGGTCAGCCAGTCGGGCGCCACGGTGACCGCGACGAACGAGTCGTACAACTCGCGGATCGAACCGGGTGCGAGCGTGATGTTCGGGTTCAACGCCACCACGGCCGGCGGCGCGAACCCCGATCCCGGGCTGTTCTTCCTGAACGGGGCAGCCTGCCGCTGACCTCTGGGTACGCAGAGGGTCCGGGCCGGGCGTGGCGGGTGCCACGCCCGGCCCCACCCGTTCGACGGGTGGGCGCCCTCACTCGCTGTGCGTGCCGGCGCCGACGTCGGAGGCCGCCTCGCCGATCCACACCGTCTTCAGGTTGCAGAACTCTCGGATGCCCTGCGCGGAGAGCTCCCGCCCGTAGCCGGAGTTGCGGACCCCGCCGAACGGCAGCTCCGGGTACGAGGTCGTCATGCCGTTGACGAAGACCAGGCCGGCGTCCAGGTCGGTGACGAACCGCTGCTGCTCGGCCGGATCCCGGGTCCAGACGTTGGACCCCAACCCGTAGTTCGTGCCGTTGGCCAGCGTGACCGCCTCGTCGTACGACGAGACCCGGTAGAGCCCGGCGACCGGTCCGAAGACCTCCTCGGCGTACATCCGCATGTCGGGGGTGAGGTCGGCGACCACGGTCGGCGGATACCACCACCCGGCCCGTTCGGGAGGCTCACCGCCGCACAGCACCCGGGCGCCCCGGTCGACGGCGTCGCGCACCTGCGCCGCCACCTCGGCCCGCCCCCGCTCGGTGGCCAGCGGGCCGACGTCGGTCTCGTCGGACATCGGGTCGCCGACCCGCAGCGCCGCCATGCGGGCGACGAACGCCTCCGCGAAGGTGTCGTAGACGTCGGTGTGCACGATGAACCGCTTCGCGGCGATACAGGACTGACCGTTGTTCTGACAGCGGGCCGCCACGGCGACCTCGGCGGCCCGTGCCACGTCGGCCGAGGGCATCACCACGAACGGGTCGCTGCCGCCGAGTTCCAGGACGGTCTTCTTCAGGTGCCGTCCCGCACTGGCCGCGATCGACCGTCCCGCGGCCTCGCTTCCGGTCAACGTCGCCGCCCGCACCCGGGGGTCGGCGAGCACCCGGTCGATCGCCGAGGACTCGATCAGCAGGGTCTGGAAGGCGCCGGCCGGAAACCCGGCCCGGCGGAAGAGCTCGTCCAGGTAGAGCGCGGTCTGGGGCACGTTGGAGGCGTGCTTGAGCAGTCCGACGTTGCCGGCCATCAGCGCCGGGGCGGCGAACCGGATCACCTGCCAGAGCGGGAAGTTCCACGGCATCACGGCCAGCACGGGACCCATCGGCTCGTACCGGCCGTACGCGCGAACCGCGCCGACCGCCGCCGCGTCCGCCGGTTCGTCGGCGAGGAAACCCTCGGCGTGCCGGGCGTAGTACCGGCACGCGGCGGCACACTTGGTCACCTCGGCCCGGGCCGAGGCGTACGTCTTGCCCATCTCCGTCGTCATCACCCGGGCGACGTCGTCGCGCTCGGCGTCGAGCAGGTCGGCCACCGCCGACATCCACCGGGCCCGCTCGTCGAAGCTCGTGGCACGCATCTGCCGGAACCCGTCCTCGGCCCGGGCGAGCGCGGCGTCGAGCTGCGCGTCGGTCAGTTCGTCGAAGGTCTTGAGCAGCTGACCGCTGGTCGGGTCGATGGTGGCGATCGACATCACGTCTCCCCTGTGCGTCGACGGATCGGCCGCCGCGCCGCGGCGCCCCGCCGGCGCGCCCGACGCGGTCGTCGGAATCACTCGAACAACGAATGGCGGGTTCCGGGCGGCTCCTCCCGGCGCCGGGCGTTCCGGCGGCGCTGGATCACCACCAGGTCCACCACGGCCACCGTGGCGAGTGCCAGGAGGACCGCCCCGAGCACCGGCAGTTCGGCACGCAGCGCCAACACCCCGAGCACCACGCAGACGACCAGGCCGAAGGAGGCCAGCACGAGACGGAGGTTCAGCGCGCTGTACGCGTGTCCCACCGTCCCCTTTCGCCCCTTGGGCTGGGATCTCGTCGCCACCAGGCCCGGCTACCCGCGATCCGCGCCGGCTAACCTGCCACGCCGCCGCCGGCGCACGCGATCTTCGGCGCCACGGACGGGTAGAAAGGTATGCATGACGAATGCCAATACCGTCGTACCGCCGGAGAGCCACGCCGACCTGCTGACCCGTCCGCTCTTCGCCCACCTGGCGACCGTCCGGCCGGACGGCGCACCGCAGAGCAACGTGATGTGGTTCGCGTGGGACGGCGAACGGATTCGACTGACCCACACCAAGACCCGGCAGAAGTTCCGGAACCTGCAGCACGAGCCGCGGGTCGCCCTCTCGATCGCCGACCCCGACGACCCGTACCGGTTCCTGGAGGTGCGGGGCGTGGTCGAGAAGATCGAGGACGACGACGCGCAGGCGTCGTTCTACCGGTCCCTGCAGGAGCGTTACGGCATGGTGTTCCCCATCACGGACGCGTCGGTCCGGGTGGTCGTCACCGTCCGGCCGGAGAGCTTCTGGGCGGTGACCGGTGGTCTCCCGGCCCGGAAGTCCTGACGGGAAGCGGCTTCTCACCACACCGGACCGGCATCCGGTGTCGAGCGTGGACCCCGGCCCGCCGGCCGTCGTGTCCGCAGGACGACACCACCCCGGGGTGACGCCCCGGGGCGCGGGGTTCCAGGCGGGAGCTGCCAGCGCGTAGAGTTACGGTTCGACCGCCCTCCGCCTGCTGGTGTCCGAAAGCCCCGCTGGCGTCCGCGAGAAGCCCGCTGGTGTCCGGGAGAAGCATGGTCAGACGATGGACCGCCGCCGTCACCGCGGTACTCGCGGTCCTCGCCCTGGCCTGCGAGGGCGGCACCGAGGGAGGGCCGCCCTCGCGCCCACCCGGCTCACCCCGACCCGGTCTGCCCTCGTCGATCGCCGCCCTCGGCGACTCGATCACCACCGGGTTCGGCTCCTGTCTGGTGCTGGCCGCCTGCCAGCGCAACTCGTGGGCCACGGGCGGTTCGACCCGGGTCGACAGTCTCTACCGCCGTCTGTTGGAGGCCAATCCCTCGATCCGGGGCCACGCCCACAACCTGGCGGCCAACGGGGCGCGGGCGGCGGACCTGGCCGGCCAGGCACGCGACGCCGTACGGGCCGGGGTGGACTACGTCACCGTCCTGGTCGGCGCCAACGACGCCTGCCGCTCCCGGGTGGAGGACATGACGGAGGTCGCGACCTTCCGGGAGCAGCTGGACCGGGCGCTGCGGGTGATCCGGGAGGAACGCCCCCGGGCCCAGGTCCTGGTGCTGAGCATTCCGGATCTGTACCGGCTGTGGGAGATCGGACACACCGACCCGCGGGCCGTCCGGGCCTGGGGCAACCGGATCTGCCCGGCGCTGCTGGCCAACGCGACGTCGACGGCCGAGGCCGACCAGACCCGACGCTCGACGTTCCGGGCCCGGATCGACGCCTACAACCGGGAGCTCGCGGCCGCCTGCCGGGCGTACGGGTCACGGTGCCGGCACGACGGTGGCGCGGTGCACCGGGTGCGGTTCAGCCTGGACATGGTCAACCAGGTGGACTACTTCCACCCGGACACGGACGGCCAGAACGAGCTGGCCAGGGTGGCCTGGCGCGCCTCCGGACTGGCCCGCCGGACCGACTGACCACCGTGGCGTCAGTGGGTTGACGGACGCGCCGGCGACGCGCCGGGCCCGGGCCGGTAGTACGCCACGCTCCGGGCCGCCAGGGCCTTGGTGGCCGACGAGTTCGCCCAGCCACCGAGGACGATCGCGGCGCCCGGAACCGCCTTGGCGACGAGCCGCTTGACGGCCCGGATCCCGACCATCCGCGCGAGCTTCAGTCCCAGTCGCAGCATCGCCTGCCGCAGCGGTGTCCCGGACTGTCCCAGCAGCACGCTGGCCCGCTCACGGCCGACCGCCACCCCGAGCGCCAGCCGCGCCGTCTGCGCGACCTTGTGCACGCGCTGCAGCACCAGCAGGTCGGTGGCTCTGTCCGGGTGCTCCGGATCGTGCTGGTAGGCAGCGGCGACGTACAGCACCATGCGGGCCTGCATCCAGGCCAGCACACCCAGGTCGACCACGGTGCCGGGCAGCCCGGCGACACCGGAGATCGCCCCGGACAGTCGCGCCCGGGCGACGAACCTCCGGATCGCGAGCTGGGCCACCTCGTCCGCGGTCAGCCGCGGGTTGTGGGCGCGGACCCGCGCGGCCCAGTCCCGGGCCTCGGGCCCGAGCCGCCGGACCGCCTCCAGTGCGAGGTGCTCGGGTGCGTACTCGGGATCGGTCCTCATCCGCTCCCACAGTCCCAGCGGCGGCGACGCCACCGCCTCGGGGTCCTCCGGGCCCTCCGACCCGGGCAGGTCGGTCGGCTCGCGACCGGCCGCGGCCCCGCCGCCCCGCTGTGGCACGGGCGTCGCCCGGGTGGGAGGCGGGGCACCGTCGGCCGTGGCCGGCGGAGTCTGACCGGTCGGAACGCGGGGAGTCGAGGCGGTGGCCGACGGGGGTGCGGCGTCGGCGCCGAGCGGCGGGGACTCGGTCAACAGGCACTCCGGGAGGGGTGGTGGACGGATCGGACGGCACGGGCGCGGAATCCCCCGGCCGGGGTGGGTGAGGGGTCGCCCGCGCTCCGGTGCGGCCGCGGCCGGTCGGGGGTGGCGGGCCCGACGAGTTCGTGCCGGCGCCGTCCGGCGGGTCGTCCCCTCTCGGGCGACCCGAGGGATCCGTGGATCCGGTGCACCGGTGACGGCATCTCGGCCTCCTGAACTCGTCTTCTCTCAGGTGTACCCGATGCCGGGTTCCGACGACGCCGGGAGTGGCCGCGGCGGCCCGGGATCCTCATCATCGCCCGGCCCGGCAACGTGACCCGAGGGAGCCCGGGGCCGCGCGGGGGCGCGCCGCCGGCACGTGGGCGCCGCGGGGTTGCCCTCCGCCCGCCGCCCGATCGGACGCCCGGCCGCCCGTCACCCGGCGCCCACCGCCGTTCTCCCCACGTCACCCCGGTGTGAGACCGTGGAGTATGCCCCAGGTCCCCACCGGGAGCGGGCGTGACCTCCGCCGGCTGCCCAAGGCCAACCTGCACCTGCACCTGACCGGCTCGATGCGACCGGCGACCCTCGTCGAGCTGGCCGACCGCCACGGGCTGCCGTTACCCGAGCCGCTGCCGGACGGCACGGTCTCCGACTGGTCGGCGTTCCAGGACCGGTACGACCTGGCCCGGGCCGTCCTGCGGACCGCGGACGACCTCCGGCGTGTCGTGGCCGAGGCGGCCGAGGACACCGCCGCCGACGGGGGCACCTGGCTGGAGATCCAGGTCGATCCGACGACGTACGCCGCCCGGCTCGGCGGGCTCGAACCGGTGGTGGAGGCGGTGCTGGCCGGCGCGGCCGGCGGCCGGACCGGCGTGATCCTGGCCGCGAGCTGGGGCGGTTCCCCGGAGCAGGCACTGCGGGTGGCCCGGCTCGCCGCCCGGTACGCCGACCGGGGCGTGGTCGGGTTCGGCCTCTCCGGCGACGAGCGGCAGGGCCGGATCGCCGACGTCGTTCCCGCGGCCCGGGTCGCGGCCCGGGCCGGGCTGCTCGTGGTGCCGCACAGCGGCTTCTACACGCCCGCCCGGCACGTTCGGGACTGCGTCACGCGGCTCGGCGCGCACCGGATCGGTCACGGACTCGCCGCGGCGGGCGACCCGGCCACCCTCGACCTGCTCGCCGGCCGCGCGGTGACCCTGGAGGTGTGCCCCAGTTCATACCCGCCCCTCGGGATCACCGCCGACCTGGCCGCGACGCCACTGCGGACGCTGCTGGCCGCGGGCGTGCCGGTGGCGCTGGGCACCGACGATCCACTGCTGTTCGGCGCCGGCCTGCTCGACCAGTACACGCTGGCCCGGGACGTGCTGGGCTGCACCGACACCGAGCTGGCGACCCTGGCCACGCACTCCGTCGAGGCCTCGGCCGCGCCGCCCGCGCTGCGCGCCCGGATGCGGACGGGGGTCGCCGAGTGGCTCTGCGGAATGGACCAAGATAGCGGAAGCGTTTGCTACATCGGGGCGCCGTTCGCACGGCCGCGTCCCGGTGTACCCCGTTGAGGAGGTCCTGACCGGTGCTCGACCCGAACGAGCTCTATCAACTCACCGACGACCTGCCCGAGCTCGGGCAGCCGGTGCTGATCCAGGCGCTGTCCGGCTTCGTCGACGCAGGGAACGCGACCCGGATCGCCCGGGAACACCTCATGGCGACGCTCGACTGCCGGACCATCGCCACGTTCGATGTCGACCAGTTGCTCGACTACCGGTCCCGGCGCCCGATCATGATCTTCGTCGAGGACCACTGGGAGCACTACGAGCAGCCGAAGCTGGAGCTCAACCTGCTGCGAGACGACGCCGGCACGCCGTTTCTGCTGCTCTCCGGCCCCGAGCCCGACTTCCAGTGGGAACGGTTCGTCACGGCACTCATCGGGCTGGTCGAGCGGCTCGGTGTCCGACTCACCGTCGGGCTCAACGCCATCCCGATGGCGGTGCCGCACACCCGCCCGATCGGGGTGACCGCGCACGCCACCCGCCCGGACCTGATCCTCGGCTACGAGTCGTGGCTGCAACGCATCCAGGTCCCCGGCAGCGCCGGGAACCTGCTGGAGTTCCGCCTCGGCCAGGCGGGGCGCGACGCGCTCGGCTTCGCGGTGCACGTGCCGCACTACGTGGCCCAGTCCGAATACCCGGGCGCCGCCGAACTGCTGTTGAACTCCGTGTCCCGGACCACCGGGCTGTTGCTGCCGACCGAACGGCTGCGGCTGGCCGCCGAGGCGGTGCGGGTCGAGATCGACCAGCAGGTGGCCCAGACCGATGAGGCCAGGTCGCTGGTGCAGGCCCTGGAGGAGCAGTACGACGCCTTCACCCGGGGCCGCAGTGGCCCGAACCTGCTCGCCAACTCGGTCGGGCCGCTGCCGACCGCCGACGAACTCGGCGCGGAACTGGAACGGTTCCTCGCCGAGCACGGGCGTTCGGGAGAGACCGGCGGGAGCTGAGGCGCTCGGGATTCCGGCGAGACGTCCCGGAGCCGAGACATCCCGGAACCGGGACACCCGGAGGCGAGGGCACCCGGGAGACGAGACCCGGTCGGGTCCGTCGGGCGGCGGTCGCGGGCGGGCGGTCCGTACCAGCCGGTGCGGCGCAAGGACATCGGGCAGGCTGGGCACATGCGCCTGGCTACCTGGAACGTGAACTCGGTCAAGGCCCGGCTCCCCCGGCTGCTCACCTGGCTCGCCGACACCCGGCCCGACGTCGTCTGCCTGCAGGAGACGAAGTGTCCCGACAGCGCGTTCCCGGTCACGGAGGTCGGCGAGCTGGGCTACACGGTGGCGAGCCACGGCGACGGCCGGTGGAACGGGGTGGCGATCCTGTCGCGGGTGGGACTGGCCGACGTCGCGGTCGGCTTCGCCGACGAGCCCGGCTTCCCGGAACCGGAGGCTCGGGCGATCTCGGCGACCTGCGCCGGGTTGCGGGTCTGGTCGATCTACGTGCCGAACGGGCGTACCCCGGACTCGCCGCACTACGAGTACAAGCTGGCCTGGCTCGCGGTGCTGCGCGACGCGCTCGCCGCCGACCTGCGCCCGGGACTCCCGCTGGTGGTCTGCGGCGACTTCAACGTCGCACCGACCGACGCCGACGTGTGGGACCCCGCGTTCTTCGTCGGCTGCACCCACGTGACCCCGGCCGAACGGCAGGCCCTGGCCGACCTGCGCGCGCTCGGACTCTCGGACGTCGTGCCGACGCCGATGAAGGGACCGCACCCGTTCACGTACTGGGACTACCGGGCCGGGATGTTCCACCAGAACAGGGGCATGCGGATCGACCTGGTGTACGCGACGGAGTCGTTCGCCGCCACGGTCCGGTCGGCGTACGTCGACCGCGAGGCCCGCAAGGGCAGGGGAGCCTCCGACCACGCCCCGATCGTCGTCGACGCCGACCACCACCCCGGCCCGGCCGCCGTGCCGACGTCGGGCCCGGCCGCCGTCCGGCCGCCGACCGCGCCGCGTCGGCCGTAGGGTGGAGCCATGGCAGTAGTGAAGATCAACGCGATCGAGGTTCCGCCCGGGGCGGGCGAGGAGCTGGAGCGGCGGTTCGCCGCCCGGCAGGGCGCGGTCGAGAACGCACCGGGGTTCCTCGGCTTCGAGCTGCTCCGCCCGGTCGGCGGTGAGTCGCGGTACTTCGTCTACACCAGGTGGGAGAGCGAGGAGGCGTACCAGGCGTGGGCGTCGGGCCCGGCCAGGGAGGCGCACGCCCGTTCCGGCGCGGGCGGCCCCGACGGCGAACGGCACCCGCCGGTGGCCACCGGGGCCACGCTGCTGGAGTTCGAGGTGGTCCAGCAGGCCGGGCCGGCCCGGTAGGGGCGACCGCGGCCGGCCACCGGCGCCTCGGTCAGTCGTCGCGGGAGTCCACCAACGAGGCGAACGCGACGATGTTGTCCTTGTAGCCGGTGCTTCCCCCGACCCACCGACCGCCGCAGGTGATCAGCCGGAGCCAGGGGCGTCCGTAGTCGCCGTACACCCGCTCCACCGGGAGGGCGTCCTTGTCGAAGCGTTCGACCGAGTTGACCTCGAAGATCGCCACGGAGCGGTCCTGCCGGGTCACCTCCACCCGGTCCCCGGGGCGCAGTCTGGCCAGACCGTGGAAGACCGACGGACCGGTACGGGTGTCCGCGTGCCCGACGATGATCGCCGGACCGAACTGACCGGGGGTGGGTCCCCGCTCGTACCAGCCGACCTCGTTGTGCCGCTCCAGGTCGGGTACGGCGATGGAGCCGTCCTCGGCCAGGCCCACCCGCCGCACCGGGGCACGCACGCCGATCGACGGGATCTCCAGCCGCACCGGGCGGCTCGGCGCCAACACCGGGAACTCCCGCGGTGGCTCCCGGGTGCCGCTGTCGCGCCACCACGGCCCGCCCGTGGAGCGGCCGAGACCGGCCCCGGTGGCGAAGACGCCGAGCAGCACGAGGACGACGGCGAGCGGACCGGCGGCGCTCCAAGGCCGCCGACCGGCTCCACGCGCCGCCGAGGACCGCGGGTACGACGTCGCCTCCCGACCGCCGGTGAGCGGTGGGCGGGCGGTGGCGCCGGTACGGGACATCGGACCGGACTCTCCTCAGCCGCGGCCCGCCGCCCCGGCCCGCCGCCGTCGCCGCAGCGCGACCAGGCCGAGCAGCACGCCGAGGCCGGTGGTGGCGAGCCCTCCGGTCACCAGCACCCGTCCCGGGTCGTCACCCGCCGTGCCGCCGAACCCGGCCGCCGGCCCCTTCTGCGGCCACGCGCCCCCGGTGCCCACCACCATCAGTCGGGTGGAGGCGTTCCCGCCGTCCGGACAGCTCAGCCGCACCCGGTAGGTGTCCGCCCGGGTGGTCTGCGGCACGGTCGCCACGGCGGTCAGGAACCCGGCCTGGGGCTGCACGGTGACACTGCCGAACGCGGGCGACTCGACGGTGGCCGGCTGCGTGTTGGTGCGGCAGCTGGCCTTGATCCCGACCATGAAGCCGGCCTCCACGGTGCTGGGATTCGCCTGTACGAAGACGTCGGCGGCCCGGGCCGGGGCGCCACCGAGGAGGATCCCGGCGAGCACGACCGGCCCGGCGAGCAGCAGGGCACGGTGACGGCTGGACACTGTTCCCCCCTCGCGGACGTCGTCGGGCAGGGCCGGCTGGTCGCCACCGGGCCTGCCGCACGGGGAAATCCTCTCATCTTGTGGCGCCGGACACGTCCGGTCGCGGATTCTCCACCATGATCGACGGTCGCCCCGGGCCGTCGCGTAGGCTGAACGTCCTGTGACCCTCGCCAGTCCGCACCGGCCCGGACCCGCGCCGGAGCCCCCGGCTCGGACCCCGCCGGGTGGCGCGCCCGCACCGGACGGGTACCCCGCCCGGATCCGCACCTTCCACCCACGCCGGGGCCGGCTCGGTGCCCGGCACCGCGACGCACTGGACCGGCTGTGGCCGGCGTACGGGCTGACGATCCCACCGGGGCCAAAGGCGTGGGAGGCCGGATTCGCCGGACGTGACGCGGCCATCGGGCCCGACCCGAGCCCCGAGTTGCCGGCGCCGCTCGACCTGGCCGCGCTGTTCGGGCGCCGGGCCCCGGTCGTGCTCGAGATCGGTTTCGGGATGGGCGACGCGACGGCCGCGATGGCCGCCGCCGACCCCGGGCGGGACTATCTCGCCGTCGAGGTTCACACCCCGGGCATCGCCAACCTGCTCTCCCTGGTGGAGCGTCTCGGGCTGACGAACGTCCGGATCGCCCGGGGCGACGCGCTCGACCTGCTCCGGTACATGCTCCCGCCGGACCGGCTCGCCGCCGTGCACGTGTTCTTTCCCGACCCGTGGCCGAAGGCCCGGCACCACAAGCGCCGGCTGATCCAGCCCGCGCACGTCGCGCTGCTGCGCTCCCGGCTGGTCCCGGGTGGGGTCCTGCACTGTGCCACCGACTGGGCCGAGTACGCCGAGTCGATGCTGGAGGTCCTGAGCGCCGACCCCGGTCTGGTCAACACGTACCCCGGGTACGCACCCCGCCCGGCGTACCGCCCGGTGACGAAGTTCGAGCGGCGCGCGCACCGGGCCGGACGCCCCTCCTTCGACCTGATCTTCCGCCGCCGCTGACCGCCGTCGGGGCCCCGCCGTGCCCGCCCGGGGCGGCCGGGCGGCTGCCGGCGGCGGCCGCCGTGGGGGGTGGATTGGCGCCGGCGTGGGCGGGAAGGCACCATGGACCACCTATGACGCTCACCGACCGGCTGCCGGGCACCGCCGACCCTGACACCCTGTTCGACACCTTCGCGGGGTGGGCCCAGGAACGGGGGTTCACCCTCTACCCCCACCAGGAGGAGGCGCTCATCGAGATCGTCTCGGGCGCCAACCTGATCCTGAGCACCCCGACCGGCTCCGGCAAGAGCCTGGTCGCCACCGGCGCCCACTTCGCCGCCCTGGCCGACGACCGGGTGAGCTTCTACACCGCGCCGATCAAGGCGCTGGTCTCGGAGAAGTTCTTCGCGCTCTGCGAGATCTTCGGGGCCGACAACGTCGGGATGCTGACCGGGGACGCCAGGGTCAACGAGGACGCCCCGATCATCTGTTGCACGGCGGAGATCCTCGCCAACATCGCGCTGCGCGAGGGCGCGCAGGCCGACGTCGGCCTCGTGATCATGGACGAGTTCCACTTCTACTCCGAGCCGGACCGGGGCTGGGCCTGGCAGGTACCGCTGATCGAGCTGCCCCAGGCGCAGTTCGTCCTGATGTCGGCCACGTTGGGCGACGTCAGCCGGTTCGTCGACGACCTGACCCGGCGCACCGGCCGGCCCACCGCGGTGGTCAAGAACGCCGAGCGGCCGGTGCCGCTGACCTTCTCGTACGCGATGACGCCGCTGCACGAGACGCTGGAGGAGCTGCTCGCCACGAAGCAGGCCCCGATCTACGTCGTGCACTTCACCCAGGCCGCCGCCCTGGAACGGGCCCAGGCGTTGATGAGCATCAACGTCGCCACCCGGGCGGAGAAGGACATGATCGCCGAGGCGATCGGCAACTTCCGCTTCACCGCAGGCTTCGGACGTACGCTCTCCCGGCTGGTCCGGCACGGTATCGGCGTCCACCACGCCGGGATGCTGCCGAAGTACCGGAGGCTCGTCGAGACCCTCGCCCAGGCCGGGCTTCTCAAGGTCATCTGTGGCACCGACACCCTCGGGGTCGGTATCAACGTGCCGATCCGCACCGTCCTGTTCACCGGCCTGTCGAAGTTCGACGGTGTCAGGACCCGGCTGCTCAAGGCCCGCGAGTTCCACCAGATCGCCGGCCGGGCCGGCCGGGCCGGGTTCGACACCATCGGCCGGGTGGTGGTACAGGCGCCGGAACACGTGATCGAGAACGAGCGAGCGCTGGCCAAGGCGGGCGACGATCCGCGCAAGCGCCGCAAGGTGGTCAAGAAGAAGCCGCCGGAGGGCTCGATCGGCTGGGGCAGGCCCACCTTCGAGCGGCTGGTCGAGGCCGAGCCGGAGCCGCTGACCTCCAGCTTCCAGGTCAGCCACGCGATGCTGCTCAACGTGATCGCCCGGCCCGGCGACGCCTTCGCCGCGATGCGGCACCTGCTCACCGACAACCACGAGGACCGGGCCGCGCAGCGACGGCACATCCGCCGGGCGATCGCGATCTACCGGGCGCTGCTGGCCGGTGGCGTCATCGAACGGCTGGACGAACCGGACGAGACCGGCCGGAGGGTCCGGCTCACCGTCGACCTCCAGCTCGACTTCGCGCTCAACCAGCCGCTGTCGCCGTTCGCGCTGGCCGCGATCGAACTGCTGGACGCGGAGTCCTCCAGCTACGCGCTCGACGTCCTGTCGGTGATCGAGTCCACCCTGGACGATCCCCGGCCGGTGCTGGCGGCGCAGCAGTTCAAGGCCCGTGGCGAGGCGGTCGCCGCGATGAAGGCCGAGGGGATCGAGTACGAGGATCGGATGGAGCTGCTGGAGGAGGTGACCCACCCGAAGCCGCTGGCGGAGCTGCTGGAGACCGCGTACGAGACGTACCGGCGGGGCCACCCGTGGGTCGCCGACTACGAGCTGCGGCCGAAGTCCGTGGTGCGCGACATGTACGAGCGGGCCATGAACTTCACCGAGTACGTCAGCTTCTACGGCCTGTCGCGCTCCGAGGGCCTGGTGCTGCGCTACCTCGCGGACGCCTACCGCGCGCTGCGGCAGACCGTTCCGGAGGACGCCAAGACCGAGGAGCTGGTCGACATCATCGAGTGGCTCGGCGAGCTGGTACGGCAGGTCGACTCCAGCCTGCTCGACGAGTGGGAGCGGCTGCGCAACCCCGTCGAGACGGCCGAGACGGTGCTGGAGGAACGGCGGTCGCCGGTCACCGGCAACCCGCGGGCGTTCCGGGTACTGGTCCGCAACGCCCTGTTCCGCCGGGTCGAGCTGGCGGCGCTACGCCGCTGGGACGCGCTCGGCGAACTCGACGGTGCCGACGGCTGGGACGCCGACGCCTGGGCGGAGGCGCTGGAGCCGTACTTCGAGATGTACGACGAGATCGGCACCGGTCCGGCCGCGCGCGGACCCGCCATGCTGCTGATCGACGAGGGTCCGGACCGGTGGACGGTCCGGCAGATTCTCGACGACCCCGAGGGTGACCACGACTGGGGGATCAGCGCCGAGGTCGACCTGGCCGCCTCCGACGCCGCCGGCACCGCGGTCGTGCGGATCACCGAGGTCGGCCAGCTCTGACCGCGGGCCGGCCGGCGCGCGCGGATGTGGCGGCGCCGGCCGCCGGGAACCGGGCAAAGAGACTGGGCGGTGTTACGTGCCTCGATTAGAATGTATGTACGAAAACGGCCCCTGATCTGGGAGGACAGCCGTGACCGAGCCCGTCTCCACCCCCTCCGCTCCCACCCCCGCGCCGTCTCCCTACGCCACCCTGCTCGCCTTCACGCGGTACGTCGACCGGACCGGCCCGGCCAAGGCCAGTTTCGTGGGAGGGCTGCGCAAGCAGCGGGCGAACCGGTCCGGGTTCAACCCGCACGGCCAGCTCGTCAAGGCACTCAAGGCGGACATCGCGTTCCGCACCGGCGGCCGGCACCTCTCCGAGGTCGCCGGCACGGTCAAGCCGCGCTGGCGCCCGCTCTACGAGGCGCTGGTCCCCGGTGCGGTCACCTACCTGCACTCGCTCGGCGACCCGTCGGCGGTCGAACTCATCCGGACCCGCGACGCGCTCGGCATGATCGGCGGACTACCAGTCAAGATCAATCCACACCTCGGCCTGCGGTACGCCGACGGCCGGCGTGAGGCGGTCCGGCTGTACTTCGACGAGCAGCCGCCGAGCCACGAGGCGGTGCTGGCCACCCTGCACCTGATGAGCCGGCAGATGGATCAGGTGCTCCCGGCCGCCGAGGCGGTGCTGGTCGACGTACGCCGGGGGGTTGCCCACCGCCCGGACCCGGCGGTCCGCAGCGAGCAGGTCGAACACTGGCTGGCCGGGGAGGCCGCCGCCTTCACGGCCATCTGGTCCACCGCCGCCTGATCGCGACCGGCCGGATCCGCGACATTCCCCCCACCCGGACACATCCCCCTCCCGACGGGTCGCCGGCCGGGCCGAGCCGGGGTCGCGAAGCCCGGCCGGCGGGCTGCCGGGCTGGCAGGCTGGGGGGATGGGAGTCGACATCGTCTTCGAGATGGCCGCGGCGACCACCGACGACGAGGCCGGCGTCGCCACCGGGTGGCTTCCCGGCAGACTCTCCGAGCGCGGCCGGCGGTACGCCCGTGAGCTGGGCCGGCGACGGCGTGCCGACGGGCTGAACGCCATCTTCTGCTCCGACCTGGCCCACGCGGTCGAGACCGTGCAGCTCGCCTTCCCGTTCCGGGAGCTCCCCGTGCGGTGGGACACCCGGCTGCGGCAGTGCAACTACGGCGTCCTCAACGGCAGACCCCTGACCGAGGTGGCCGAACGGCGGCCACGGCACCTCGACGTGCCGTTTCCCGGCGGGCAGAGTTACCGCGAGGTCGTCGAGCAGGCCCGCGGCTTCCTGCGGGACCTGGCCGGCGCCTGGGACGGCGCCCGGGTGTTGGTCGTGGCGCACTCCGCCAACCGGTGGGCGCTGGAACACCTGCTGAACGGCGCCGACCTGGCCGACCTGCTCCGCTCCCCCGACAGGTGGCAGCCGGGCTGGTGGTACCGACTCCCCTCGGACTGGGACCGCCGGCAGCCCTGGCCGGCCCGCAGCCAGCCGGGACACCCCACCGACCGCCCGGGGTGACCTCGCTGACCGCCACGCCCACGCCACCACGGACGCACAGGTGACTACCGCGCCCAGATGCCCTGTGACCAGCGCAAACCTCGCAAGGCTTGCCGGGCGCCCGCCGTCGTGTTAGCACTCTTACGGGACAAGTGCTAACCGGCCGGGCCGAATCCGTTCCGCCCGTGATCCCGTGCTGTCGCGTGCGGCGGAGCAGGCCGACGAGTCCGTGGTTCGGCCCGGCGAGTGACGACGCCGCGGGAGGAAATCCGTGAACGTTGTGACTGTGGAATCCGAGACCAGCACGGAAGACCAGTCGGCGCCGCAGCCGGTCTCGGATGCGGCGCCGACCCCGTCCGACCGGCCACTGCGGATCGCGATGGTCGTACCGCCGTACTTCGAGGTGCCGCCCAAGGCGTACGGGGGCGTCGAGTCGGTGGTCGCCGACCTCACGGACGCGCTGATGGCGCGCGGACACGAGGTGACGCTGATCGGGGCGGGTGCGCAGAAGACGGGGACCCGGTTCATCCCGGTGTGGCCGCGCACCGTTCCCGAACGGCTGGGCGAGCCGTTTCCCGAGGTCGTCCACGCCGCACTGGTCCGCCGGGCGATACGGCGGCTGGCCGCCCGGCACGGGTTGGACATCGTTCACGACCACACCCTCGCCGGCCCGCTCAACGCCCCCGCCTACGCGGCGCTGGGGCTGCCGACCGTGGTGACGGTACACGGACCGGTCAACGGAGACCTGCACCAGCTCTACTCGGCGCTGCGCGACGACATCCACCTCGTCGCGATCAGTGACCGGCAGCGCCAGCTCGCCCCGGAACTGAACTGGGCCGCGATGGTGCACAACGCGGTACGGGTGGAGACCTTCCCGTTCCGCGCGGACAAGGGTGACTACGCACTGTTCCTCGGCCGGTTCCACCCCGAGAAGGCGCCGCACCTGGCGCTGGAGGCGGCACACGCGGCCGGCATACCGCTGGTGCTGGCCGGCAAGTGCGCCGAGCCGATCGAGAAGGAGTACTTCGAACGGGAGGTCCGGCCCCGGCTCACCGACCGGGACGTCGTCTTCGGCGTCGCGGACGCGGAGGCCAAGCGCCGGCTGCTGGCCGAGGCGCGCTGCCTGCTCTTCCCGGTGCAGTGGGAGGAGCCGTTCGGCATGGTGATGATCGAGGCGATGTCCTGTGGCACCCCGGTTGTGGCGCTGCGTGGCGGCGCGGTGCCGGAGGTCGTCGTCGACGGCGTCACCGGGTTCGTCTGTGACGATCCGGCGCAGCTTCCGGACGCCCTGCGCCGGCTGCCGGAGATCGATCCGGCCGCCTGCCGCCAACGCGTCGTCGACCACTTCGACGTGGACCGGCTCGGTGCCGGCTACGAGGCGGCGTACCGGAGAATCCTCTCCCGGACGGCCGCCGTCACGACCCCGGCCGGTGCCGGCGGCGACGCGCTGCAGCGGCTCCGTCGCGAGTACGGCGAGCTCGACGCGGCGCTGGACCGTCGGTACAGCCGTTCGCGCCGCCGGCACAGCGGCGCCACGCACTCGCGGACCACGGCGGACCGGGGCATCGACCGGATGAACAGCATCGACCGCACCGCCGGACGGGCGACGGAGGCGAGCACCGCATGACGACCGTGGTTCCCGGTACCGGGTTCACCGGCGACCATCGATCCGGGCTGCCCATCGCCCCGCTCGGCGCCCCGAGCACCAGAGGGCCCGTGAGAGAGGGCGGAGCCGGCCCCGCCGCGCCGCAGGTGTTCAACGGCGGCGAGCCGGTCATCACCGGCCCGGCCGGTGAGGTGGTGACCCTGGTCGAGGGCTCGACCTTCTGTCTGTCCGACGCGGCCGGTGACATCACCCCCGGTACCGCCCAGGGTCTCTTCGTCCGCGACGCCCGGGTGCTGTCGCGCTGGGAGCTGCGGCTCGACGGGCGTCGACCGCAGTCGCTGACCGTCCTGGCCCCCGACGCGTACGCGGCCCGCTTCGTGCTCCGGCGCCCGCCCCTGCCGGGGCTGGCCGACAGCACCCTCCTACTGGTCCGGGAACGGTTGGTCGGCGAGGGCCTCCGGGAGACGATCACGATACGCAACCTCGGAGTCGAGGCCACCACCTGTGTCCTGACGCTCTTCGCCGAGGCGGACTTCGCCGACCTCTTCGCCGTGAAGGAGGGACGCGAACCCGGCGGCGGCGCGGAGACGGTGGTGACCGGACACGAGATGCAGCTCGCCTCCCGTGGCGACGCCGGACGCCGGCTGCGGATCACCGCCTCGGCCGACCCGCTGGTCACCCCGGGCTGCCTGAGCTGGCGCATCGTCGTACCCGCCCGCGGGCAGTGGTCGACCGAGGTGGTGATGGAGCCGATGGCGGCCGGCCGGTGGATCGCCCCCGGCTTCCGCCCCGGTGAGCACCTGGACAGCAGCGAGGCGGCCCGCAAGCTGCGCGCCTGGCGCATGGCGAGCACCGGCATCCAGGTGACGAACCCGGCCCTGTCGTCGGTGCTCGAACGGACCGAGACCGACCTCGGCGCCCTGCAGATCCCGGACCCGCACACCGGGCGTCCCTTCGTGGCCGCCGGAGCGCCGTGGTTCATGACCCTGTTCGGCCGGGACAGCCTGCTCACCGCCTGGATGGTTCTCCCGCTCGACCTCACCCTGGCGGTGGGGACGCTGCAGACCCTGGCCGCCGGCCAGGGCCGGACGGTCAACCCGGTCACCGAGGAGGAGCCGGGCCGCATCCTGCACGAGCTGCGGCGTGGCCCGGACAGCGACCAGGCGCTGGGTGGCAGCCACTACTACGGCAGCGTGGACGCGACCCCGCTGTTCGTCATGCTCACCGCCGAGGCGTGGCGCTGGGGCGCCGACGAGGCGACCATCCGGCAGTTGCTGCCGGCGGTCGACGCGGCGATGGACTGGCTGGACCGGTACGGCGACCGGGACGGCGACGGGTTCGTCGAGTACCAGCGCGCCACCGACCGCGGGCTGGCCAACCAGGGCTGGAAGGACAGCTTCGACGCGATCAGCTTCGCCGACGGCACGCCGGCCCGCACCCCGCTGGCGCTGTGCGAGGTGCAGGCATACGCGTACGCCGCCTGGCTGGCCCGCGCCGAACTGGCCGAGGCGTTCCACGACCCGCAGCGTGCGCAGCGGTGCCGCGAGCGGGCGGCGCGACTGCGCGAGGCCTTCGCCGAGCGCTTCTGGCTTCCCGACCAGGGCTGGTACGCGCTGGCGCTGGACGGCGCGAAACGCCCGGTCGACTCGTTGACCAGCAACACCGCCCACGCGCTCTGGACCGGCATCGCGCTCGACGAACACGCCGCGGTCCTGATCGAACGGCTCGCGGACCCGAGCATGGACAGCGGCTACGGCCTGCGGACCCTCTCGGCCGAGATGGCGGCGTTCAACCCGATGAGCTACCACAACGGTTCGGTCTGGCCCCACGACACCGCGATCGCGGTGGCCGGGCTGCTGCGCTACTCGCACCTGCCCGGTGCGGTCGAGCTGGCACACCGGCTCGCGGCGGGACTGATCGACGCCGCCGCCGCCTTCGGCGGCCGGCTGCCCGAGCTGTACTGCGGGTTCGGCCGCGACGAGTTCGCCCCGCCGGTGCCGTACCCGACGTCCTGTTCGCCCCAGGCGTGGGCGGCCGCGGCGCCGCTGCTGCTGGTGCGGGCCGCGCTGGGCCTCGATCCGCACGTGCCCCGCCGTACCGTGCGGCTGACCCCGCACCTGCCCCGGCACTGGGGTCGGCTCACCCTGTCGGACCTGCGGCTGGGCCCTGCCACGCTGCGGATCTCCGCCGAGGGTGGGCGGGCCGAGGTGACCGGACTGCCGGCCGGGTGGACGGTCGACGGGCCGGTGTCGGACGGGGCCGCCGGGGCGGGACCGGACACCCCGCCGGTGACGGCGGACCACACCGTCGGCGACGCGCCGACCTCCGCGTCACCGGTGCCGAGCGCGCGGGACGCGGCCAACGGGGCCGAGCCCGGCGGGCGGGAGACGGTCGCCGACCGCGGTCGGTAGCCGCGGGTCCGGGACGGGGCAGCCACCGGTCGCCCGGGGGTCGCCCCGTCCCGGCGGAACTCGGGGGCGGAGCCCGACGTCGCCTGCCTATTCTTGGCGGCGACATGCAGACGCCACCGCCCGCCCCAGCCGTGCCCACCGCCGACCTCGCCGACCTGCGGGCCCGGCTGCCGGAGCTGATGTTGTGTGACCAGCGCCGGATCCGGCGTCGGATCGACGGCCTGGCCCGGCTCCGTGACCAGCGGCGCCGGGAGTCGATCCTCGCCGAGATCGCCGCCGAGGTCGCCCGTGCCGAGGAGCGGCTGGCCCGCCGCCGGGCGGCGGTTCCGGTCATCAGCTATCCGGCCGACCTGCCGGTCAGCGAGCGGAAGGACGACATCCTCGCCGCGATCCGGGACCACCAGGTGGTGATCGTGGCCGGCGAGACCGGCTCGGGGAAGACCACCCAGCTTCCCAAGATCTGCCTGGAACTGGGCCGGGGGATCCGGGGCATGATCGGCCACACCCAGCCGCGACGGATCGCGGCACGGACGGTGGCGAACCGGATCGCCGAGGAACTCGGCACCGAGCTCGGCGGCGTGGTGGGCTACAAGGTCCGCTTCACCGACCAGGTCGGCGACGGGACGCTGGTCAAACTGATGACCGACGGCATCCTGCTGGCGGAACTCCAGCAGGACCGGATGCTCCGCCAGTACGACACCCTGATCATCGACGAGGCCCACGAGCGCAGCCTCAACATCGACTTCATCCTGGGGTACCTGAAACAGCTCCTGCCCCGCCGTCCCGACCTGAAGGTGGTCATCACCTCGGCGACCATCGACCCGGAGCGCTTCGCACGACACTTCGCGTCGCCCCCGGCGTCCGGCGGCGAACCCCGGCCGGCGCCCGTGTTGGAGGTCTCGGGCCGAACCTACCCGGTGGAGGTCCGGTACCGGCCGCTGGTCGAGGCGGCGGCCGAGGAGGACGACCCCGACATCGTCCGGGACCAGATCCAGGCGATCAGCGACGCCGTGGAGGAGCTCGCCGCGGAGGGGCCCGGGGACATCCTGGTCTTCCTCAGCGGCGAGCGGGAGATCCGGGACACCGCCGACGCGCTCGGCAAGCTCGTCCGCAACCGGGCCACGCTGCGGGACACCGAGATCCTGCCGCTCTACGCCCGACTCTCCGCCGCCGAGCAGCACCGGGTGTTCCAGCCGCACCGCGGCCGCCGGATCGTGCTGGCCACCAACGTCGCGGAGACCTCGCTCACCGTTCCCGGCATCACCTACGTCGTCGACCCCGGCACCGCCCGGATCTCGCGCTACAGCCACCGTCTGAAGGTGCAGCGGCTGCCGATCGAGCCGATCTCGCAGGCCTCGGCCAACCAGCGGAAGGGGCGGTGCGGGCGTACCGCGCCCGGGATCTGCATCCGCCTGTACGACGAGCAGGACTTCCTGGCCCGTCCCGCGTTCACCGACCCGGAGATCCTGCGGACCAACCTGGCCTCGGTCATCCTGCAGATGACCGCGATCGGGCTGGGCGACGTCGCCGCCTTCCCGTTCATCGACCCGCCCGACCGGCGCAACATCGCCGACGGGATCAACCTGCTCCACGAGCTGGGCGCGTTGGAGACGACCGGCGACGGCACCCACCGGCTGACCCCGCTGGGGCGCCGGCTGGCCCAGCTCCCGGTCGACCCACGGCTGGCCCGGATGGTGCTGGAGGGGGAACGCAACGGCTGCGCCGACGAGGTGGCGGTGATCGCCGCCGCGCTCTCCATCCAGGACCCCCGGGAGCGTCCCGCGGACAGGCAGGCCCAGGCCGACCAGGCACACGCCCGGTTCACCGACAAGGAGTCCGACTTCGCGACCCTGCTCAACCTCTGGCGGTACCTCCAGGAGCAGCAGCAGACGCTGTCGTCCAGCGCGTTCCGCCGGATGTGCAAGACCGAGTACCTCAACTACCTGCGGGTCCGCGAGTGGCAGGACATCTACAGCCAGCTGAAGCAGGTTCTGCGGACGACCTCCGGCGAGGCCACCGGAGGGGCCGGCACGCGGGCGGGCGGCGGACGCGGGCAGCGGACGGACCGGCACGAGGCCGGCGGCGCGGCCGCACCGGGCGTGGACCGGCGCGGGGCCGGCGGCGCGCCGCGCGAGGTCGACACCGAGCGGATCCACCAGTCCCTGCTGGCCGGGCTCCTCAGCCACATCGGGCTCCGGGACGCCCAGAAGAACGAGTACCTCGGCGCCCGGGGCGCCCGCTTCGCCCTCTTCCCCGGGTCGGCACTGTTCAAGAAGCCGCCGCGGTGGGTGATGGCCGCCGAGCTGGTCGAGACCTCCCGGCTCTGGGGCCGGGTCGCCGCCCGCATCGAGCCGGAGTGGGTCGAGGCACTCGCCCCGCACCTGGTCAAGCGCAGCTACAGCGAGCCGCACTGGGAGAAGAAGCAGGCCGCGGTGATGGCGTACGAGCGGGTGACCCTGTACGGCATCCCCCTGGTCACCGGCCGCAAGGTCAACTTCGGTCGTATCGACCCCGTGCTGAGCCGTGAACTGTTCATCCGGCACGCGCTGGTGGAGGGCGACTGGCAGACCCACCACCGGTTCTTCCACGACAACCGGAAGCTCCTCGACGAGATCGAGGAGCTGGAGAACCGGGCCCGGCGCCGCGACATCCTCGTCGACGACGACACCCTGTACGCCTTCTACGACGCCCGGATCCCGGCCGAGGTGGTCTCCGGCCGGCACTTCGACGCCTGGTGGAAACGGGCCGGCCGCCAGCAGCCGGACCTGCTCACCTTCGACCGCCAGATGCTGGTCAACGAGGGGAAGGGAGGCGTCGACCCGGCCGACTACCCCGACGAGTGGCACTCCGCCGGCGTGGCGCTGCCCCTGACCTACCGGTTCGACCCCGGGACCGCGACCGACGGGGTGACGGTCGACGTTCCGCTGCCGGTGCTGAACCGGCTCGACGCCGAGAGCTTCGACTGGCTGGTGCCGGGGCTGCGCGAGGAGCTGGTGATCGCCCTGATCCGGACACTGCCGAAGGCGATCCGCCGCAACTTCGTGCCGGCACCGGACTACGCCCGTGCGGTGCTGGCGGCGATCAACCCGGGCGAGGAACCCCTCCTCGACGCGGTGACCCGACAGCTGCGTCGGATGACCGGGGTGACCGTGCCCCGGGACGCCTGGGACCTGACGAAGCTGCCGCCGCACCTGCGCCCGACCTTCCGGGTCGTCGACGACGAGGCACGGACCGTCGCCGAGGGCAAGGACCTGCGGGCGTTGCAACGCCAGCTGACCACCCAGGTCCGGCGGATGATGGCGGCCGCCGCCCCGGACGTGGAGCGGACCGGGCTGCGCGAGTGGAGCATCGGCACCCTGCCCCGCTCGATCGAGCAGATGCGGGGCGGGTACCCGGTGACGGCGTACCCGGCGCTGACCGACGAGGGTGACAGCGTCGCGGTCCGGGTCTACGAGACCGAGGCCGAGCAGCAGCGCCGGATGTGGGCCGGCACCCGCCGGCTGCTCCGCCTCACCCTCGCCTCACCGGCGAGGTTTCTGCAGGGCCGGCTGACGAACGAGGCGAAGCTGACGCTGAGCCGCAACCCGTACCGCAACGTGCTCGACCTGCTCGACGACGTCGCCGACGCGGCGGTCGACAAGCTGATCGCCGACGCCGGCGGCCCGGCCTGGGACGCCGAGGGCTTCGCCGCGCTGCGCGACCGGGTCCGTGCCGGGCTGGTCGACACCACCGTCGAGGTGGTGGAGCGGGTGCGCCGGGTGCTGGCCGCGGCGTACGCGGTGGAGCAGCGGCTCGCCCGGACGAACAACCTCGCCCTGGTACCGGCGCTGACCGACATCCGGGCCCAGCTCGCCGGGCTCGTCTACCGGGGTTTCGTCACCGCGACCGGGTACGCCCGGCTCGCCGACCTGCCCCGCTACCTCGCGGCGATCGACCGGCGGCTGGACCGGCTGGTCAGCAACCCCCAGCGGGACCGGCAGCAGCAGGCCCGGATCGAGCAGGTGCAGCGGGAGTACCAGGAGATGCTGGCCGCGCTGCCTCCGGCCCGCCGGGACGAGGACGGCGTCCGACAGATCCGCTGGATGATCGAGGAGCTGCGGGTGAACGTCTTCGCGCAGGCGCTCGGCACGCCGTACCCGGTCTCGGAGCAGCGGATCTACCGCGCGATGGACCTGGTCGAGGGACGCTGAGGGTCGCGGGGGATCGTCCCCGGCGCCGACGGTTGTGTCGCGGCCACGGGGTGGGATCGACCGCCCGGTGGGTGGAGAGAGAGCCGGAGATCCCGTCGACGACCCCGGTGCGCGGACGCGGGAAATCGGCGACCCTGGAGTCCGTGACCGAACCACTCTCGCCCGCCGTCGCCGCCTACGTCCTCGCCCACTCCTCCCCCGCCGACGACCTGCTGGCCGACCTCGCGGCGGAGACGGCCGCCACGTTCCCGGACGCCGCCGGTATGCAGATCTCCGCCGACGAGGGTCAGCTGCTGACCATGCTGGTCCGGCTCACCGGCGCCCGGTACGCCGTCGAGGTCGGGGTCTTCACCGGCTACTCGTCGATCTGCATCGCCCGGGGACTGCCTCCCGACGGCCGGCTCCTCGCCTGCGACGTCTCCGAGGAGTGGACAGCCGTCGCCCGCAGGTACTGGCAGCGCGCCGGCGTCGCGCAACGGATCGACCTGCGTGTCGCGCCGGCCCTCCAGACCCTCCGGGCGCTGCCCGAGGAGCCGGTCGTCGACTTCGGGTTCATCGACGCGGACAAACCCAGCTACCCCGACTACTACGAGGCTCTCATCCAGCGGCTGCGCCCCGGCGGCCTGCTGGTCCTCGACAACGTCCTGCAGGGCGGACGGGTCCTCGACCCCGATCCCCGCGACCCCGGCCCGCGCGCCATCCAACGGCTCAACAGGGCCATCGCCGCCGACCGCCGCGTCGAGGCCGTCATGCTGCCGGTCCGGGACGGCGTCACCCTGGTACGCAAACGTTGACGTGTCGGGGCCGGCCACACCGGCCCCGACACTCCAGGTGCCCGGCGTGGCCGGCCGACACTCCGGGTGCCCGGGTGCCGCCGGTCGACGCGCTCCCCGGCCGGCGGCACCGGACGTGACGCACCGGACCGGCCGGCTCAGCCGGCGGCGTTGGCCCTGGTGACGTACTCGATCAGCTCCGGCGTCGGGCCGCCGTACTGCTGCCGGATCTGGTCGCTGTTCTCCGCCTGCATCCGGTACAGCGAATCCCGCAGCCCCGGGTCGCCACCGTGGAACAGCTCCAGCAGCTCCATCCAACGCCGGGCGAGCGCACGTACCCGCGGCTCGGCGGGGTCGGTGCCGGCGTCCAGCTCGGCCTGCACCCTGGCGATCAGCTCGGGCCACTCCCGCTGGGCCGCCTCGACGGCCTCGTCGCCGATCCGCTCCCGCCGCTGCGCGAGCGTGGCCAGCTGCTCCTCGCTGAAGTAGCTCCGGATCGTCTCTTCCATCCTCGTCACCTCTCCGATCACGTCGAGGAGGTCGAGCGGGGTGGGCGGGGTGGCGGTCTCGACCCGCCGGACCAGGGCCGCGAGCCGGTCCCGCAGCGCACGCACCGCGCGGAGCCGTACGTCCACGTGGGCCAGGTGCTCACGGAGCAGGTCGACCAGTCGCGGGCCACCGGCGAGCACCTCGCCGATGGACTCCAGGGGCAGACCCAACTCCCGCAGCGCCACGATCCGGTAGAGCCGGTCGACATCCCGCGCGTCGTACAGCCGGTGGCCGGCGGCGGTGCGCGCCGACGGCCGGAGCAACCCGACGTGGTCGTAGTGGTGCAGTGTGCGCACCGTCAGCCCGGTCATCCGGGACAGTTCGCCGATCTTCCAGGTCCGACCGCCAGTCGCACCCACCCGTACCTCCTCACGTCGCCGCGGCGGCGACGGGACCGAAGCTATTTCCTGACGTTACGTCAGGTGCAAGCCGGAAACGGCCCCGGTGATCGGGCCGGTCAGGGTCGGGTCCCGCGGCGGCCCCGAGGAGATTCGGCGCGGACGGCCCCGCGGCGGGGTCCCCGAACGATCCCGTGGCCGGGCCCGGACGTGGTCCCCCGCGACCGGCGACGTGGCTCACCCGCGACCGGCGC
>CALGAM010000076.1 GCA_937951935.1 uncultured Micromonospora sp.
CCGGGCGGCACTGCAGGCGCGGCTCCCGGACCACATGGTGCCCAGTGCGTACGTGGTGCTCGACGCGCTGCCGCTGAACCCGAACGGCAAGGTGGACCGGGCCGCGCTGCCGCCGCCGGTGGCGGCCGCGCACACCCCGCCCGCCACCGACACCCAGCGGCGGATCGCCGCCGTCTGGGCCGAGCTCCTCGGCGTCGCCGACGTCGGTGCCGAGGACGACTTCTTCGCGCTCGGCGGCGACTCGTTCACCGCGGTACGGGCGGTACGGGCCATCGACCCCCGGCTCCGGGTGATCGACCTCTTCACCCACCGCACCGTCGCGTCGCTCGGCGCGTACCTGGACGGGCTGGCCGGCACCGAGGGCACCGGACTGCTGCACCGGCTGGCCGGGCCGCCGCCGGGGGTCGCGACGACACTGACCGCGGTCTGCGTCCCGTACGGCGGCGGGTCGGCGGCGGCGCTGCAACCGTTCGCGGCCGCGCTGGCCGCCGCGCGGCCCGGCACCCAGGTGTACGCGGTCGAGCTGCCCGGCCACGACCCGGCCCGCCCGGACGAGCCGCTGCTGCCCCTGCCCGACCTGGTCGAACGCTGCGCCGCCGAACTGGCCGCCGTGGACGGCCCGGTGCTGGTCTACGGTCACTGCGTCGGCACCGCCGCCGCGCTCGCCCTCGCCGAGCGGCTGGAGCGGGACGGGCGGGAGGTGGTCGGGCTGGTCCTGGCGGCCAGCTTCCCGATGGCCCGACTGCCCGGTCGGCTCTCCCGCTGGGTCAACCGGCTGTTCCCGAGCGACCGCTGGCTCTCCGACCGGGCGTACCGGGACCTGCTGAGGACGATGGGCGGGTTGGAGGACGTCGCGGAGACCCCGGAGGCGGCGGCCGACATCGCCACCATGCTCCGGGCGCTGCGGCACGACGCCCGGGAGGCCGAGTCCTGGTTCAGCGACCGGCTCGGCGACGCCGGCGCGCCGCGGCTGCGTGCCCCGGTGCTGGCGGTGGTCGGGGAACGGGACCGCAGCACCGAGCTGTACACCGAGCGCTACCGCGAGTGGTACGCCTTCGCGGAGCGGGTCGAGCTGGCCACCATCCCCCGCGCCGGACACTACTTCCTCAAGCACCAGGCGACGGAGCTGGGCGCTCTGGTGGCGGACCGGCTGCGGGCCTGGCGGTCCGGCGACCTGCCGGCCGCGACCGGTCCGGACCTGCTCTCCCGGGCGGAGACGCGGCGGAACCTGCGGTCCTTCGGCCTGCTGGCCGGCGGCCAGTTCGTGTCGATGGTCGGCAGCCAGCTCAGCTCCTTCGCCCTCGGCGTCTGGGTCTACCAGGAGACCGGGCGGCTGCTCGACTTCGCGATGATCACCATGCTGGCGTTGGTCCCGGCGGTCTTCGCCGCCCCGGTCGGCGGCGCGATCACCGACCGCTTCGACCGGCGCCGGGTGATGCTGCTGTCGGACCTGACCGCCGCCGTGGCGATGGCGCTGATCGTGGTGCAACTGTGGCTCGGCGAGCTGCGGATCTGGCAGGTCATGCTGGTGGCGACGGTCGGATCCCTCGCCACCGCGGTGCAGCGGCCGGCGTACCTGGCGGCGATCGCCCAGCTGGTGCCGAAGCCGTACCTGCCCCAGGCGAACGCGCTGGCCAACCTGGGCACCGGGATCGGCACGCTGCTCGGCCCGCTCGCCGGGGGCGTCCTGGTCACCGCGCTCGGGCTGCCCGGGGTGGTGGCCCTGGACGTGCTCGGCTTCGTGGTCGCGGTCGGCACGATGCTGGCGGTCCGGTTGCCGAACCGACTGTTCCGACGCCGCGAGGAGACCTTCCTCCGGGCGTTGTCCGGCGGCTGGCGGTTCATCCACCGGCGGCGGGCGATGAAGCTCATGATCGTCTTCTACGTACCGGTGAACTACCTGCTGGCGGTGGGGTCGGTCCTGGTCACCCCGCTGGTCCTCGGCTTCGGCACGGCCACGACACTCGGCGTGGTCACCGGTGTCGGCGGCCTGGGCGCGGCGGTCGGCGCGCTGGTGATGGTGGTCTGGGGCGGTACCCGGCGGCTCGCCGTCGGCATGATCGGTTTCACCGCCCCGGTCGGTCTGGGCATGGTGCTGATGGGCATACGTCCCGGGCCGGCACTGGTCGCCACGGGGCTGTTCCTGTACTGGGCGGCCCTGTCGATCCTGAACGCGCACTGGATCTCGATCATCCAGGTGAAGGTGGTGCAGGATCTCCAGGGCCGGGTGCTGGCGGTCAACCAGATGCTCGCCGCCGCGATGATGCCGCTGGGCTTCGTCACCGCCCCGGCGATCGCGGAACGGATCGTCGAGCCGCTGCTCGGCGGGGGTGCCAACCAGGCCGTCGCGGCGCTGCTGGTCGGCGCCGGCGTGGTGCTGGTGCTCTGGAGCCTCGCCGGGCTCGCCTACCGCCCGCTGCGCCGGCTGGAGGACGACCTGCCGGACGCGGTCGCCGGACCGGAGATCGCCGACGACCTCGACGCGCTCCAACGCGAGGTGGACGCCCGCACGCTCGGCTGACGACCCGGGGCGGATGCCGGCGGATGCCGGCGGCGGCACCGCCGGCATCCGCCCGTCCCGCGCGCCGTGGCGGCGCACGTCGGTGAGCCCCGCGGGCCGGTACGACGGCGCGCGGAACGGCGGCGGGCCTGTGGCGCGGCGGCGGGTCAGCGCCGGTCGCCGACGCCGAGGCCGAGAACGATCATCCCCAGCCCGAGCCCCAGATGCAGCCAGTTGTCGGCGGCGTCGAACGGTACGACGTTGGCCGCACTCCGGTGTCCGACCACGAGCCCGTACAGCCAGAACACGAGATAGACCGCGCCGCCGCCGACCAGGAACACCCGGGCCCCCGCGACAGTCCGGGCAAGCGCGAGGCCGACGACGCCGAACAGCAGGTGGACGAGGTTGTGCAGGATCGACACCTGGAAGACGCCGAACAGCCTGGCCCCCGAGGTGTGCCCGGCGACGGTGATGTCGCCGAGACGGGTGGTGATCCCCGGGACGAAACCGGCGACGCCGACGAGGACGAAGACCGCGGCGACCGCCACCGCGAGCCTACGGACGAGCAGCGAGGGCTCGCCGGTCCTCCCGGCGGCCCGGGTCTCCGTGGCCACGACGCCCAACCTCCCTGGAGATGTCACCTCCCCGTTCCCCGTCCCCGCCGTTCGAAACCAGGCCGCCGCACCGGCGGCTCGACCACGCGACGGGCCCGGTCCGGCGTACCCCCGCGCGGTCGGCCCGGGGACGGCCGGACGCCGTCCCCGGTTGGACGGGTGTTCCGGCGGTGGCACATGAAGCGACCGGTTCGGGGAACCGTGTGACGAGTCAACCCCGACGGAAGCGGAGGTGATCGGCGGTGACCACGACCAGGCAGCGGGACGTGGTCGACCTCCTGGTCGACCAGCACAACCAGATCAAGAGCCTCTTCGGGCAGTTGGGCCGGGCCAGGGGGACCGAGAAGCGGGAGCTGTTCGAGCGACTGGTCCGGCTCCTGGCGGTGCACGAGAGCGCCGAGGAGATCGTCGTACATCCGACCGCCCGCCGGAAGATCGACCGTGGTCACCAGGTGGTGGACCAGCGTCTCCAGGAGGAGGACCTCGCCAAGTACGAGCTGGCCGAGCTGGACAGGATGGGGGTGGACCACCCCGACTTCGACGCCCGGCTGGCGCGGTTCGCCGACGCGGTGGTTCGGCACGCCAGCCACGAGGAGAACGAGGAGTTCCCCTCCCTGCGCCGGAACATGTCCGAGGCACAACTGACCCGGATGGCCGGGGCGGTGCGGGCCGCCGAGGCCGTGGCGCCGACCCGCCCACACCCCCACAGCGGCGAGTCGGCGACAGCGAACCTGCTGGTCGGGCCGGTACTGGCCATCTTCGACCGGGCCCGGGACGCGGTACGCGACTGGCGCGAGTCGCAGGCGGACCGCGACTGAGGTCGCCGGGAACCCGGGCGTCGCCCGCGGCGCCCTCACCCGCGGTCTCCGGTCCTCGCCCGGTGCCGCGGGTGCACCCCGGCACCCCGCCCGGCCGGGTGGGCCCCTCGGGCCCCGACCGGGTCGGTGAACCGTCGCGCCCGGTCGGGCCAGAAGACCGTCCGAAGCAGTTCCGGCCCCCCGTAGGCCGCCACGGCGACCGGGATCAGCGCGGTCGTCGCGAGCAGGGCCAACCAGGACCAGATCGGCAGCCGGGTGGCGACCGCCACCACGGTCAGTACGGCGAAGGCCCGGAACTTCCGGCGTACGACGGCGGGTCGGGGCGGCGCCGGCACCCCAATGCCGGCTTTCTGGTCCACTCTCGACATCCGGTCCACCCCCGGTTCAGACGGTGAGGAGCAGCAGCCCGAGGCCGACGAGGACCGCCGGCACGATCGTGATCAGGGTGGCCAGCCCGGCGGCCCGGCGGCGCAGCGCCGCCAGCGGGATGAGGGCGTCGCCGTCCTGACTGATCGCGTTGGCGACCAGCGTCGGTAGCGGCAGCCCACCGCTGACGTAGATCCCGGTGAACACGATCTGGACGGCGCAGCCGGGGACCAGCCCGACGAGCGCGCCGACGAGGACACCGGCGACCCCGGCGAAGCCGAGCCCCGAGCCGTCGAACCCGGTCGTCGTGGTCACGACCTGCCACCCGAGGTAGGCGGCCGCGACCCAGACCGTGACGAACGACGCCTCGTGCGCGCTGTGCCGCAGGGTCTCCCGCAGGCTGGCCGGGTGGGCGGTGGCGACGGAGTCGTCGGCGAACCGCCCCCGACCCACGGCGAAGACGAGCAGCGCGACCAGCATCCCGGCACAGCCCAGGGCCAGGTACGGGTCGACGCCGCCGAACGGGACACCCAGCAGCGCGGGATCGACCGCGTGGAACGTGACCGGGACGGCGAGGAGGAAGGCCGGCGCGGCCAGCCCCCAGAACGCGAGGGGAACCGGTCCACAGCGCGTGGCCGCCCGCACGCCGCCGGCGCCGACCAGCGTGAGGGCCGCGGGTCCGACTCCGGTGGCCCCGGCCGGTCCGCCGCGGCGCGGTCCCACCGTCGTGGTCGGTGCGGCCGGTGTGGCCGCACCCGTCAACACGGCCGCCCCGGGTCCACCACCGGGCCCACCGACCCCGGTCGCCCCGTCGACCCCGGTCGACGTCGCCGGCACGATCGGCTCAGGAGCACCGACCGGCACGGCCGAGGGCGCCGCGGCCGGTGCCGCCACGGGTTCCCGGCGTGGCACGCGGCGGCGTCGCCACCACCCGGGCAGGGCGCGGGCGGGGTCGATCCCGAGCAGGTCGACGGCGTACCCGGTGGCCAGCCCCACCACGAGGAGCAGCAGGTGGATCCCCAACGCGAGCCGGGGGTCGGCGGCGATCAGCACCCAGGACGAGTCGCCCACGGTGGAGGTGAGAGCGGCGACCACCGTGCCGAAGGAGACCTTCCCCCGCGCGAACAGCGGCATGAGGATGATGGCCCCACCACATCCGGGACTCACGCCGAGAACCGCGCCGACCAGCGGACCAAGCCGTGGACGGCGGGTCAGCCCGTCGGTGACCCGGTCGCCGTACCGCCAGCGCAGCCAGCCGAAGAGTGCGACCAGCACGGCGACGAAGACCCCGACCTGCATGAAGGCGTCCGCCATCGGACGGACGAACAGCTCGACCATGAGGCAGCCCTCCGGTGCGGGACCGCGCCGGGACGTGCCACACGAGTGGGGCGTCCCGGCGCGGAGGAGGAACGGGAAACGCCGACCCGGCGGACCCGGTCAGCGGCTCTTCGCGCCCGCCAGCGCCGGGTCGCCGGCCGGCGGCGGGGTGCCGTGCAGCCGGGGATCCCCGGGGGGAAGCTGGGGCGCCTCCGCGTGGGCCTGCGCCGTCGCCTGATAGCTGAACCGGCCCCTGCCGTCGGGGCTGGCTCCGGACGCCCAGCGGCCCTCGGCCGACTCCTCGCCCGCGGAGAAGTTGATGAACTGGTAGGCGAACTCGTTCTCCTGCTCGGCGTCCGGGAAGGCCTCCGGCACCGGCATCTCCTCCAGTCCGTCCTCCTTGAGCTGCTCGATGGCGGCGAGCCACATGTTCTGGTGCATGGTGTCCCGGGCGAGGAGGAACCGCAGCATCTCCTTGACGCCGGGATCGTCGGTCATGTTGAACAGGCGGGCCACCTGGAGTCGTCCCTGTGCCTCCGCGGTGACGTTGAGGTGGAAGTCGGCGAGCAGGTTGCCGCTGGAGGTGATGTACGAGCCGTTCCACGGCACCCCGGCGCTGTCCACCGGCAGCGGGCCGCCGCCGGAGTGGATGAAGTGGGCCGGGTTGGAGCCGGCGTAGATGGCCGTCAGCATCGGGTTGTCCTCGGCCGCGGCCTCCTGCACCGACAGCGGCGCGCTGTCCAGCAGCCGCGCGATCATGATGGAGATCATCTCGACGTGGCCCATCTCCTCCGTGCCGACGTCGAGGAAGAGGTCCTTGTACTTGCCGGGGAGCCGGCAGCTCCAGCCCTGGAAGAGGTACTGGTTGGCGACCGTCATCTCCCCCCACTTGCCGCCCAGGATCTCCTGGAGGCGTCGGGCGAAGGCGGCGTCAGGTCCGTCCGGCTTCGCCGTGAACTGCAGATCCTTGATATGGCTGAACACGATGTCCTCCCGTCGGGTGTAGGGACATCGCGCGGGTACCCGGGACGGCGGCCCGCCCGGGCCAACCCGTGGCCCGCCCGGGCCAACCCCGCCCGAGCCACACGGCGAGGGCACGTCCGACCCGCACGAGCCCGCGGGTCGGCCGCGGCCGGCCGGTGGAGCGCGGCCGGCCGGTGGAGCGCGGGCGGCGGTCCGGGCCCGCACCGCGGGACGATCCCGGGCGGTTTGGGCGCGCGGGAAGCGACACCTCGACCGCGACACCGCGCGGACGGACCGGGTACGCCCGGACCGTGCCCCCGTCGAGGCCGACCAGCCGCCGGACGATCCAGAGCCCCAGACCGGACACCCCGCTCGGCGGGGTGGGACGGTCCAGCGCGGCGAGGAGGTCGGCGCAGTGGGAACCCTCGTCGGCGACCACGATCACCAGGTCGCCGGCGCGCACGGTGGCGGTGAGGTGTACCCGGCCCCGCCGCGGGCCGTGACGCAGTGCGTTGTCGACCAGGTTCTGCAGCACCTGACGCATCCGCTGGGCGTCGACCGGCCGCCGGGCGGCGGACGGGCTCACCGACAGCCGCACCTGGTCGGGCGGCCAGGCCGCGGCCAGCACCGGCAGGATCCGGGCCAGCGGGACCGGCGGATCACCACCGCCGGTCGTACCCCGGGTCCAGGCCACCACCTGCCGCCAGATCCCGTCGAGATGCGCGGCCTGGTCCCGGACCAGCGACAGCATCGCCCGCCGGTCGGCCGCCGGCACCGTCTGCCGCTCGTCGGCCAGCCTCCGGGTCAACGCCGTCAACGTGCTGATCGACGAGCGCAGTTCGTGGCACAGCACCCGCAGCAGCAGAGACTCCCACGCCGGGTCGCACCGCGCCGAGGACCCGCCCGCCCCGGGTGGCCGTGCCCTCCGGTCACGGCGACGCAGCAGGGACCGCGCCCGCAGCGCCAGATCGGCCGCGAGCAACCCGGCCAGCGCCGCCGGCACCGGCGCACCGACCACCGCGACCAGTCGCCCGGGTACGGCTCTCGACCTCCTGGGCATGATCACTCCGTATCCGGGAAGGGCCCTCGGGTGCCCGGTTCGGCCACCGCCCGCATCGTGTTGATCGACGACCACCCCCTGTTCGTACGCGGGCTCGAACTGCTGCTCGCGGCCACCGGTGGCGGGCGGATCCGCGTCGTCGGATCGACCGGCGACGCGGCCTCGGCCGCCGCCCTCGTCCGTCGCTGCCTACCCGATCTGGCCCTGGTCGACCTGTGCATGCCCGAGCCCGGCGGGGTACGGGCCATCGCCGCCATCCGGCGCACGAACCCCGGTCTCCGGATCGTCGCGATGTCCGGCCTGGCGGACACCGCCACCGCCGTGGAGGCGCTCCGGGCCGGTGCCGAGGGCTACCTGCCGAAGAGCAGCGAGCCCGAGGACCTGCTGCCACCGTTGCTCGCGGTGTTGGACGGCTGGGCGGTGCTCCCCGCCGACCTGCTCGGGGCGCTCCTGGCCCCGACGCGCGGCCGGGCCGCGGTCTCCGCCAGCCTCGACGCGCAGGAGCGCCTGCTACTGCAGCTTATTGCGCGGGGAACCAACACGGCCGACATCTCCGAGAAGCTCCATGTCTCGGAACGGACGGCAAAGCGCCTGATCGCGTCCCTGCTGCGCAAGCTCCGGGTGTCGACCAAGGCCGAGGCGGCCGCGGTCGCGGGCAGCGCCGGTCTGCTCTAGACCGGCCGGTCCGCTCCGGACGGCTCCCGATGCTCTCCTGTCACGGCACGTTCCGGCTGTCGCGGACACGACCCTCTCCCCACCGCCCTCCCCCACCGCGCAACCCGTCGGCGACGTGCCCTCCTGGCGTCGCGGCACCCGCCGGGCCCGGGGCGGACCGGGTGACGAACCACCCGACCCGCCCCGGCCGCCGTCGGCTACCGGCCGATCCGCAGCGGACGCGCCTGCGTCCACTCGTACATCCGCCGGTCCCGGTGGTACTCGAGCAGCTCGATCTGGTCGAGGACGACGGTGACCGGCTCGGTCACGACCCGTTCCAGCGCCTCGACGATCGGCGCCCCGGGTTGCTCGCGGTTGGAGTAGGCGATGCTGACGTGCGGCCGGAAGACGTCCGCCCCCTCCGTCCCCCGGTCGACCTGCTCCTCACCCAACGCCTCGCCGATCGCCCCGCGCACCGCCGACCGGACCGCGGCGATCGGTTCGGCCGGGTCAGCCAGCAGGTACACCGCCTCGCCCCGCACGGTCGGACGGTGGAAGGTGACCACCGGCGCCGGCACCTCCGCCAGCCGCTCACCGACGACCCGGACCAGCCTGTCGATCGACTCCCTGGGCAGGTCGTCGACGAACCCGACGCCCTGCGTCGTCAGGTGCAGCCACCGGCGCGGGATGAGGTCGAGTCCGGGGAACGTGTCGATCGCCCGCTGGTACCGCTCGACCAGGGCGACCAGTTCGGGATGCCGACCCATGTCGAAGTGACAGGCGTAGTAGTGACGTCCGACCCGCCAGCCCGGACGCCACCACCAGTGGTCCCGCATGGTCTCGGCGTGCTCCACCGTCGTCATCTCCTCCGCTCCTTCCGTTCCGTGCTCCGGCGAGCCTCCGCCCGGCTCCGCCCCTCGGTCCTGGGTCACCTCATCGGCGTACCGTCTGGCTGCTCCCTCCTGTCCCTGCCGCTGCTGACCCGACGTGATCACGGGCCCGACCCACCGCGCGAACGAGCGGGTCGGACCTCGGTATCGTCGGCCGACGTGACCGGCGTCCTCCACTCACACTGTTCGTACTGCGGCACCGCGTACCCGGCCGGACTGGGCTGGCCCCGGGCCTGCTCGGCCTGCGGCGAAACCACCTGGCGCAACCCGCTGCCGGTGGCGGTGGCGATCCTTCCGGTCCGCACCGCCGGCGGCCGGATCGGCGTGGTGGTGCAGCGCCGCGACATCGAACCGGGACGCGGCCGGCTCGCGCTCCCCGGCGGATTCATCGAGTACGGCGAGGACTGGCGCGACGCGCTGGTTCGAGAACTGCGTGAGGAGACCGGCCTGGTTGGCGACGCGGGCGCGGTACGCCTGTTCGCGGTACGCAGCGCCCCTGCCGCAAACACTATCATGATCTTCGGGGTGTTGCCCGAACAGGACGCCGACGGTCTACCCGCCCCGGCACCCACCGCGGAGTCCACGGAGTGGCTCGTGTGCACCGAGCCGACCGACCTCGCCTTCTCCACCCACACCGAGGTACTGGCCGAGTTCCTCGCCACCGTGTCGGACACCGCCGGCGCTCGGGGCACGGACGTACCCGACACCGGCGGAGGACCCGGCGCCGCCGGCGGCTCCGATGCCACGACCCGGGCCGGTCGCGCCTGATCCGGTACGATCCCGCCCTCTCGCCCGCCTGCCGCCGTACCCGGAGGTCGACCGGCCCGTGTCACCACGTCCTCGGGCCATACGGCTCGCCCTGTGGGCTGCCCTGGCCGCCGTCGCGCTCGGTGGCCTGGTCGTCTCCGCCGTCGCCGGTCGGCGGGGCTGCACGGAGACGGCGCTGCAGGTGTCGCCGGTCACGGTGCCCCGACGCGACGCCCCGCTCACGGTCCACGCCCGGCTCGGGGCGGCCGGGCAGCCGCTCGCCGGCGTCCGGGTGAAGCTGGTGGTGACGCTGATGGACCGGCGCGGTGCGGCGGCGGAGGTGTTCCGGTACGCCACCACCGGCCGCGACGGCGTGGCGACGGCCACCTGGCCGGAGGGGATCGCCGGACTCGCCGCCCCGGACCGCCGGGTGACCGGGTACGCCGCGTACTACCAACCGCTGGAGAAGGTCGACGGGACGGCGTACTGCTGGTCCGCCGCGGGTGCCCCGATCAGCTGCGACACCGGCGACGGGGCGGGGCCGTGCGGTTTCGCCGAGCCCGTCGCGCACCCCGTCGACGGGCGGGCGTCAGCCGGGCCGACGACCGGCGTGAATGGCCCGTACCGTGTCGATGGTGTCCGCCTCCGCCGCGGACTTGTCGTGCCGGTACCGCACCACCCGGGCGAAGCGCAACGCCACCCCGCCCGGATAGCGCGGGCTGCTCTGCACCCCGTCGAAGGCGACCTCCACCACCTGCTCGGGACGCACCCGTACCACCCAGTCCCCGCGCTCGACCGCCAACTCCTGGAAGCGCTCCGTCTGCCAACGGAGCAGCTCGTCGGTGAGCCCCTTGAACGTCTTGCCGAGCATCACGAAACCGCCGTGCTCCGGGTCACGGGCGCCCAGGTGCAGGTTCGACAGCCAGCCGCTGCGTCGTCCGCTGCCCCACTCGACGGCGAGGACGACGAGGTCGAGGGTGTGCCGCGGCTTGACCTTGACCCACGCCGCGCCCCTGCGGCCGACGTCGTACGGCGCCTCCGGCGCCTTCACCACGATGCCCTCGTGGCCGGCGTCGAGGGCGGCCGCGAACACCGCCGAGGCCGCCTCGACGTCGTCGACCTCCTCGCGCCGCACCCGGTGGGCCGGGGAGACCGTCTCGGCCAGCGCGGCCCAGCGCTGACGCCCCGGAGCGTCGAGCAGGTCCGTGCCGTCGAGGTGCAGCAGGTCGAAGAAGTACGGTGTCAGCAGGGTCGTACCGCTGGTGTCGGCCGCCGCGAGCGCCGCCGGCGCGGCGGCGGGAGGGTCGTCCGGCGCGGGGATCGCGGCCGGTGCCGGCCCGGAGGTGCCGCTCCGGGGCAGCTCGGAGATGTCGGTCGGCACCGTGGTCGGGATCTCCGACATCGCGAACGAGGCGGGGGTGAGCCGGGCGTGCGTGTGCAACTGGGCCAAGCGGTGGCCCGACTTCCCCGCCCCGGTGCGGGTGCTGGCGATGGGTCCGATCTACAGCAACGCCGCTGTGCAGGCGTGGCGAGAGAGGCACGGCAAGTGATCTACGACGTGGTGGTGGATGTGGCGGTCGCGAGGCCGCCCACCCCCGAGAACACCAGGCAGATCTACGTGCGGGTGGCGGTCGACGGGGAGCCCGGCTTCCTGGCTGACAACGAGGCGATGTTGACCGCCGCCGTGATGGCAGCGGGCCGGGCCGGCGTGGTGATGCCGCTGGCTACCCGCATCGAGCGAGTGATCCTGTGAGCGAGAGGACGGAGAGCATGAAGATCAACCGCCGCAAGACCTGGGGTGCTGCGCTGCTGGCTGGCGCGCTGATGTGGGGTGCCGGGTTCGCGGGTGCCACCCTGGCCCGCCAGTACGCCGCCACCGAGACCGTCCGGCCGGCGGGGTACGTGGCCCCGGTCGCCAGCCAGCCCGAGCCCGAGCCGACCGAGCTGGCAGTGCGTCCCCCGATCCCGGGCCTGCCTGAGTGCCCCACCGAGGACAGCGTGGGCCCGTGCAACTGGTACGGGGGCGAGAACGGGGAGGGGTTGAAGTTCGCCGCCATCCCCGAGCCTGGGCAGCCGGTGCCCGCCGACATGGCCGAGTTCCTGGCCGAGGAGGACCCGGCCCGCGACTGGAGCGTGTGCACCTGGTACGTGGGGGACACGAGCTACGTGGTCTGCCCTGACGGGTTCTCGGTGTCATCCTGAGCCGACTTGACGGGACACAAGTATACACCTAGAATTGAACGTGAGAGCGAGAGAGAGGGGACACGGCGACATGACCACCCGGGAGCGCAGCGAGGAGCGCAAGCAGTTCCTGACCGACCTGCTGATCACCGCCGTCGAGCACTGCGGGTACGGCTGGTTCACCAGCCGGGAGTACGAGCCGAACGGTGAGCTGGGCACCGCCTATGCCGTGATCGAGGAGTTCGACGGCGAGGAGTGGAACAAGTACCACATCAACCTCGACACCTTCGCTCGGGGCCTGGGCGTGATCCGCAACGCGGTGCCGAAGGTCGACGAGCGGTACCCCGACGACGGCGAGGTGCTGCACAACCGCAAGACGGGGGAGCGGCTGTACCTGTCGTCGTACCTGCGCGAGGACATCCTCGCCGCCGACCGCACCAACGGCGAGGAGGGGGACATCGACGTGGTCGGTGCCCTGGCCGTCCTGGAGTGCGGCCTGTTCGGGAAGGTGGTGTAGCCTGATGATCACCGAGATCACCAGCGACATCGAGGTCGTCGCCTACGGGACCGAGGTCCACATTTACGAGCCGGGCGACCCGGCCGCCGACATCTGTCGATCGCGGCGGCTGGAACAGCGACCCGGATAGACCGGGTAATCCTGCGACTGGACCCTGCGGCCAACAGCATCGACCTGGATGTGCTCACTGGCGTCCCCAACGCCGCTGCCCCCGCACTCACTCAGACTGACACCGGCATTTATGAGATGTCCCTGGCCCTGGTGACGGTGACTCCGGGCGCGGTTTCCATAACCTCCGACAACGTCTGGAAGGAGCTGGTCGAGGACCACGCGCCCGCGCCGGCCGAGCTGACCGCGCGAACCCGCAGGTAGTAGGTGGTGCCCGGCAGCAGGCCGGTCAGAGAAGCGGGGGAAGAGGAAGAGGCCACCGTTACCACGTCCGTCGTGAAGGACGAGTCGGTAGCCCGCTGCACCTCGTAGTTCGTGATGGCCGAGCCGCCCGGGTCGGACGGGGCGAACCAGGACACCGACGCCGAGGTCGCGGTGACACCGCTGATGCTCGGCTGAGACGGCGCGCTGGGAGCCGTCGAGCCGGTGGTGAAGGTGCGAGCGCCGGACCAGGCGCTCCAGCCCACCGAGTTGCGCGCCCGCACCCGGGCGTAGAGCACGGTGCCCTTGGGCAGCCCGGTGACGGTCCGGCTGGTGGTCCAGCCCGCCACATCCCAGCTCGCGATCACGTCGGTGAACGCCGAATTGCGGGAGACCTGGCCGGCGTTGCGGTCCAGGCTGGCCCCATTACTCGCCGGGGTGCCCCAGGTGAGGGTCACACTCGTCGCGGTGATGGAGCCGGCAGTGGGTGCGCCGGGCGTGCTCGGAACCTTAGGGATCTGGGTCAGGGACCAGCTCTGCGAGCCCGTCGACCGCTTGTCCTGCCAGCCGGTCATGCCCGCGCTGATCGAGATCGTCGCGTTGCCCGAGGAGTCGTGGTTGATCCTGATCGTGCCCGAGGCGATCTCCAACCAGGGGTGGTTGTGCCCGGAGCTGTAGCTGTGGATCGCGTCGCCCGAGTTGTAGTTGCGGTACACCTCGGTGCCGTTGATCGTGCATGTGCCGTTGCGCAGGCCGCGACAGCTCGGGGAGCCGGGGAAGTTGAAGCCCACCACCCAGCGCACGTTCGAGTAGTTGCCGCTCTGGGACTGGCTGGTGATCTCCCAGTCGACGTAGACCCTCGTGCCGTCGTTGAGGTTGCCGAGGAGCCGGCCAGAGGAAGCCATCGAGAGTCCTCCTGTCAGCCGATCGGCTGGACCCAGATGCGGTCGGCGGTTGGCGTGCCGGGCGGGGTCGTGCTCGACACAGGTCAAGGATGACCGTATCTTCGTGGGGTCCCGGGTCGGGGCTTGGACCACCGATACCCGCCCGACGTCGCCACGTTACGGACGACTGGGGCTCAACATCACGACCGGGCGCTGGGAGTACTGGAACGGCTCGACCTGGGTTGATCTGATCCCGAACCCGGTCGACAACTCCACCCGGTGGAACGGCTACTCGCTGACGGCGCGTTGGTCCGGGCGGTGCAGCGCCACCTGAACCGGAAGATCAACGCCGGACTGGTGGTTGACGGCCGGGGCATCGCGCAGGACGGCAAGCGGTACGCCACCGTGCTGGCCCTCCAGAAGTACCTCGGCACCCCGCAGGACGGCGTCATGTCCAAGCCGGTCTCCGAGGTGGTCAAGGCTCTCCAGACCCGGCTGAACAAGGGCTGGTTCTGATGGCTCAGCTCCTCTACTTCTCGGCCGCCTGGTGCCGGCCCTGCAAGGCGTTCGGTCCGAAGCTGATCAGCGAGGCCGAGGCGCGCGGGCTGGAGCTGCTCAAGGTCGACATCGACGGGCCGAACGGGCACCTCGTCGACGAGTACGGGGTGTCCTCGGTCCCCACTGTCCTGGTCCTGGTCGACGGCAAGGTCGTCGACAAGTTCGGGGCCATGTCCACCCAGAACCTCCGCGCCCGGCTGGACGCGGTGGAGGAAGGAGCCCTGGTTGGGTAAGCACTCCCTGCCCGAGGAGCAGGCGGCCGAGGAGCTGGCCAAGCGGGATGCCCGGCGTCGGCGCATCCGCACCCGGTTCCAGGCGTTCGTCGCCTCCTGCTCTGTCCTGCTGGTCATCGTGCCGCTGATCATGGAGCAGCTCGACGGGAAGGTCCCGGCGCACGTCTACGGCTACCTGGCCGGCGCTGCGCTGGCGATCACCCAGGGCGCGGCCATCGTGACCCGGGTCATGAACACGCCCGCCGTGAACGCCCTCATCGACAAGTACATCCCCTGGCTGTCGGCCGACCCGGCAGCGGACGAGCCCGTTCCCGTGGACGATGTGAACCTGTAACCAGAAGCGCCCCACCTGCAACGATCTGCGGGTGGGGCGCTATCTGCGTCTTCACGACTTCTTCAACTTCTCGATGTCCTCGATCGTGGCGACCGGGACTCGGCCGGGACGACGCTGGACCGGACGAGACTTGATCTTCGCCAGCAGGTCTCGGATCGGCTTGGCGTCATCTTCACACAGGTCGACGCTGACCGACCCGTCCTCGTCCTTGATGGTGTAAGGCGAGGCGTCCTTCGAGCGATCTCCGCAGATGTCGCAGATGGTGAGATTCATCTTGGCCATGAACAAACCTCCTGTGACCGGGGATGATTCGTGCTGTGCTCGGTGTTGAGAGTAGCATGAGTGGGTTGTGAGTTGACAAGTCCGATTCCGGTTGGTCAAACTTGCATACGTCCACATCGGAGTACGCGAATAGGGGGGGTCACATGCCGGCCTCGAAGATTGTGAACGAGCAGGAGGTTCTCCGCTGGTTCGAGGAAGGCCGTTCTTACCAGTGGATGGTCGAGGAGTACAAGCGTAAGTACAACATCGAGACCGTACCCAGCCTCTGGGGCAACTTCCGGCGGCGTCGCGGCCTGGAGCGCCGGACCCTGCGGGACGACGAGCTGCTGCCCTGGCACCTCAAGGACGAGCACCGCTGGCTGTTCCCAGCCCAGATGCTCCGAGCTGAGGCCCGCCGCCGAGCAGGCAAGGAGCTGCGCCCGGAGGAGGAGAAGCGGGTCAACAACTTCGTCAACCGGCTCAAGCGGGAGGGCCTGGTCGTGCACTACGACCGGGACACCAAGGAGGGCTTCTTCTACGTGCCGGCGCGGGAGGGGGTTGACACCGACCTGATCCGCAAGCCCGCCAAGAAGACGACTCCCCGCCCACGGGTGGACTGATGGGCCGACTAAACAGATGACCCCCTGGCAGACCGCCGGGGGGTCATCTTGTCGGCGGGAAGGTTGCTTCTCGTCAACTACCCACCAGCAACAGGATCACCACTGGACGCGGAAGTTGCAGGTCACCTACCTTAAGAGTCCCTTAAGCGTGACTGGGACTTACACCGGAAGTGCAGTTCATGTAACAAATCTTCGTCGTAAGTAGTTGCGCGCTCACAAGTTCACAGGTACGGTTGAGTCAACAAGGCGGCAGACACTGTGGCGCACACCGTAATCAAGCCCGAGAAGCTCGCAGCGACCGCTGCGGTGGCACTGGAAGAGTCGCTGGTCGTTCCGGCGGTCATGCAGCGCGAGGGCATCGAGCAGTTCAAGGGCGCGAAGAACGACGCCATCAACATCAAGGTCGAGGGCACCCTGCCCTTCCGCACCTACGGGTGGCGCAACAACCGCTCGCAGCCGCTCGTCTTCGACGAGTACACCGAGAAGACCGTCCAGATTACCTTCGGTGGGGACGCCTCCTTGGCCTCGGTCGCCGGGTCCACGTCACGGAAGACGTAGCCCTGACCGTTCTGGTGTCCGGCCCGCGTGCCGAGCCCGCCTCGGGCGAGGTGGCCGGTACGGCGCCGAAGCTGCGTGTCCCGCCCGGGTC
>CALGAM010000077.1 GCA_937951935.1 uncultured Micromonospora sp.
TCGTCGGTGGCGATGACCCGCAGCAGCGGCACCAGGTCCTCCTCCACGCCGAGTCGGACGAGGTCGGCGGTGGCGACGTGGTCGAAGAGCCCACCCCCGGCCGGCTGCGGCGCGGCGGTGCGGGCGAACTCGTCGAGGCCCGCCTCGTCGCGGGTCTCCAGCACGCCGAGCACCTGGTTGACGGTGAACCGGCGGCTGACCGCGTAGGCGATGGCGTCGTCGTGCGGCAGGATGTTGAGCAGCGCGTACCTCTCCTGGCCGAGGGCGAGCACCACGCCGCGGTAGAACTGGTCGATACGGATGGTGCGGATGTTCGGGTCGCGTGCCCCGGTCAGCTTCTCCAGGTGCAGGCCGGCGTGGGTGTGCTCGGCGAACTTCCTGATGGCGGCGTCGACGGCGCGCTGGACCCGGCGTTGTAGCCGGGCGTAGGCGGGAAGGAAGTCCCGGCAGATCGCCAACTCAGCCATACCGCCCCCGTTCGTGGACGCCCGGCCGAAAGCCAGGGCTTGGTCGTGGGAACTGTCGTGTGCCGGACAGGCCCAGCCGCCTCGGTCGCGCAGCATGAACCAGCCAGCCGCGCGGTGCGGCACACATCCTGGCACCCGTAAATATGCTTTGCAAGTTCATTCATGTGACATTGATTCACAAGATCTCCTGCGGTGGACGGTGAGACGCGGAACGCCCGTCGATCCCGGGGGCAGGGTCGACCCGGGACTAAGCTGTGCCCGTGGTTCCCGGCACGAGCCTCAAGGGCCGATACACGCTGGGCCGCTTCCCGTTGGCCCACAGGGGAATGGGCAAGGTCTGGCCGGCACAGGACACCATGCTCAGGCGCCCCGTCATCGTGAAGTTCGTCGACGCCACCACAATGGACGCGGCGGCCGTGCGCCGGTTCCGCCGGGAGGCCCTGCTGACCGCGCAGTTCGACCACCCCGGCGTACCCGCCGTCTACGACCTGGGCGAACACGACGGCCACCCGTACGTCGTGCTACAGAAGATCAACGGGATCGCGCTGTCGGACCTGGTCGCGGAGCACGGTCCACTCCCGACCGGCTGGGTGGCCGCCATCGGGGCGCAGATCTGCAGCGTGCTCCTCGCCGCGAAGCGACTCGGCCTGATCCACCGGGACATCAAGCCGAGCAACGTCATGCTGGAGCCCAGCGGCGCGGTGAAGGTGCTCGACTTCGGACTGGCCGTGATGCCGGACGACGACCGGTACTCGCGGATCACCACGAGCGGGCAGAGCCTCGGCACGGTGGGCTACATGGCACCCGAACAGATCCTCGGCGAGCAGACCGACCACCGCAGCGACCTGTACGGCCTCGGGGCGACCCTGTTCGACCTGCTCACCGGGAACCCGCCCTTCGACGGCGCGACCACCGTCACCACCGTGCGCCACCAGCTGGACACTCCCCCGCCGCGCGCCACCGACCAGCGGCCCGACATCCCCGCGGTGCTCGACGACCTGGTCCACGCCCTGCTGGCCCCCCGCCCCGAGGACCGGCCGGCCGACGCCGCCGAGGTCTACGCGACCCTGGCCCCACTCTGCCAGGACCTGCCGCCGATCCCCGGCGTGGTCGACGACACCGTCGGCGCCGTACGGGCGTACGCGGCGATCGTCGGACGGGTACCGCAGCCGTCCCGCCCCGGGACGGAGCCCGCCGCCGGGCAGACCGAGCCCGACCCGGAGCAGGGCGTGCGGTACGCGGAACGGTTGCAGTCCTTTGGACAGTTCCGTGCTGCCGCACGCCAGTGGCGGCGGCTGGCCGACGACCGGGTGCGGCAGCACGGCGACGACGACCCCCTGGCGTTCGACTTCCGACTGCGCGCCGCGCGCGCCCACGTGGCGCTCGGCGAGCACGCGCGGGCCCTGCGGCAGCTCAACGCGCTGCTGGAGAGCCGGATACGCGCCGACGGGCTGGATCACCCCGCCGTGGCGGAACTCCGCCGGGAGATCGCGCAACTGGGCGGGGAGCAGGTCACGCCGCCCTCGCCCGGCTCAGGGACACCAGACGCGGATCGCTGAACGACCGGGGCAGCAGCACGGCCTTCTGCTCCGGGAACCGGTGCCCGTCGTAGCGGAAGATCCGGGCGCAGGTCTGCCCCCGGGTCTCGGTCGCCAGGGCACGTGCGGCCAGCGGCGAGTACATGGTGCTGTGCTTGAGCCAGGCCGCCTCCTCGCCGTGCCGGTCGAAGCCGCGACCGCTCGCCGCGTGACCGAACACGTCGTGGACCGCACGGAACATGTCGTTCTCCGCGTCGCTGAGGTACGGGTGCGGGTTGCCGCTGGCCGCGGTGGCCCAGACCCTCAGGCGGCGGTGCCGCACATCGTCGATCATCGACTCGACGTCCGGGTACGGGTCCTCGTCGACGATGCGCACCGACACCCCCAGGCCGCCGTACTCGGGCCGGCCCACCATGAAGTGGTACTGCTGGACCGTCTCCCGACAGAACGCGGCGTACGCGGCGTAGGCCCGCTCCTCACGGACCGGCGCGGCCAGGTACGCGTCCGCGATGGCCGCACCGACCGCCGGATCAAGGCGCACTCGCGCGTACACGCGCGAGGGGATGGTGGTGGCGCCGGGTGCGTACCGCCGCACGCCGTGACACACGTACGCGACCGGCGGGAAGCACGTGGACGAGTCGGTCGACGCTGCTGGTGCGAGCAAGGGTGTTCATGGTCCTCCTCAGGCCGTCGGGTCGGGGAAGCTTCGCTCAGCGTGGGGTCGCCTGGTCCCGCTCGCCGCGTGACCGCGGCCTCTCGGCGGCGCGGGCGGCGTTCCGCTGCTGCTCACGGCGGAGCACCTCGCCGAGCATCCGGATCTCGGAGGCCCGGCGGTCCTGGTAGAGCTTGGCGAACTTCCCGATGGTGGTGCTGCGTCCACGACGCGGCATGACGTCCTCCACGAGACGCTGACGTGAACTGGATGGCCACGACCATAGCGCCTGTGAACTACCACCACAAGTTCCGCCGACATGGTACTGTTCACGTGTGAACAGTGAGCCGAACCTGGCCCCGAGCGAGACCACCCTGACCGCCAGTGGCATCGCACGCCTGGCCAACGTCGGCAGGGCGGCGGTGAGCAACTGGCGGCGGCGTTACGCCGACTTCCCGACACCCGTGGGCGGCACCCCGACAAGCCCGTCGTTCGACGCACGGGAGGTGGAGCAGTGGCTACGCCGCCACGGCCGACTCCACCGGGTGGGCACCGAGGAGTGGGCCTGGCGGCACATCGAGAGCTACCAGCCGGCGGCACAGATCAACGACGTGCTCGGCATCGCCGGCGCGTTCCTGCTCACCCGCGCCGACCGGACCGAGACCGCCGGCACCGGACTGCCGACACCGCGACAGCTCACCACCCGACTCCGCGCACTCGACCCGGACCTGGCCGCGACGGTCGACGCCCTGCTGCCGAAACAGTGGAACCAGCAGCTCACCACCCTGCTGCGGACGCTCGACCAACTCAGCACCGAGCGGGACGCGGAGGCCGCCTTCGAGTACCTACACGGCCGGTACGTCACCTCGGCCCAGTCACTGTCCGGCCTCGCCGGCACCCCGGACACCGTCGCCGAGGTGATGCTGGCCCTCGCCGGCACCGGAGCCCGCACCTTCGACTTCACCAGCGGCACCGGGTCGATCCTGCGGATGGCCGCCGACCAGGCCGTGAACAGCGGCCGGGTCACCCGCTGCTACGCCCAGGAGATCAACCCGCAGTACGCCCTGATCACCAGGCTGCGGCTGTGGTTCGTCCACCTGCGCGCCCGACGCGCCGGCCTCGACGCGGAACCACCCGTCGTCCACGTCGGCGACAGCCTGCTCGCCGACGCCCTGCCCGACCTGCGGGCCGACGTCGTGGTCGCCAACTTCCCCTTCGGCATCCACGACTGGGGCCACGACCGACTCGCCTACGACCCGCGCTGGGTGTACGGCCTGCCGCCACGCACCGAACCCGAACTCGCCTGGGTACAACACGCCCTGGCCCACCTCGCCCCCGGCGGCACCGCCGTCGTGCTCATGCCCCCGGCCGCCGCGTCCCGCCCCGCCGGCCGGCGCATCCGCGCCGAACTGATCCGACGCGGCGCGCTGCGCGCGGTCATCGCCCTGCCCGCTGGCCTGATGCCACCCTCCGGCATCGGACTGCACGTCTGGGTACTCACCCAGCACGACCCGGACCAGCCACCCGCCGGAGACCTGCTCGTGGTGGACACCACCGCCGACCCGGACAACCGGCCCCTCGCGGAGATCGTCGCCACCGCCTGGCGCGCCTACCGGTCGGACCGGTACGCGGAACTGCCCGGCGTCCACCGTGCCCTGCCCGCCATCGAGGTGCTCGACGACCAGGTCGACCTGACACCGCAACGCCACCTGCCGCAGGCCCACGGCCTCACCGTCGAGCCCGCCCAGATCGTCACCCGGATCGGCGACTTCGACCGGCTCCTCGACGAGCTGCGGCGGACCCTGCCCGAGGTACGGCAGGTCGAGAAGGCACCACTCCGCGACGCCCCCCACGCCGACGTCGCCGACCTCATCCGGTCCGGCAGCATCTCCGTCCAGCGCGCGGTCACCCGCCGGTCGGCGGGCGCCAGCGCCGACACCGCCGTGCTGACCGCCGCCGACATCCTGTCCGGCGGACCGGCCACCGGCCGGGCGACCCGCGCCGCCGACGACGAGCCAGGACCACGGGTACGCCCCAACGACATCCTCGTCCCAGTCATCGGCCACAGGATCAGCGCCCGGGTGGCCACCGCGGAACAGGTCGGCGCCGAACTCGGGCCCGGCGTACAACTGATACGCGTCGACCCGACCCGCTTCGACCCCTGGTTCATCGCCGGTGTCATCTCCCGTACCGACAACCTGCGGATAGCCGGCCGCGCTTCGAGCGGCGCCAGCGGATCCCTGCGCCTCGACGTCAGGCGACTCGCGATCCCCGTGCTGCCGCTGGAGCAGCAACGGGCGTACGGCGAAGCCTTCCGGCGGCTCGTCGAGTTCCGCACGGTCCTCGACCGTGCCGCGACGACCGGGGCCGCGCTCGCCCACGACATCGGCGAGGGCCTGGCCGTGGGCACCCTCGGACTTCCGTCCTGACCACACGGGCGGACCCGCCCG
>CALGAM010000078.1 GCA_937951935.1 uncultured Micromonospora sp.
TGATCCGCTCGACCTGGCCGTCGTAGGTCCAGGACAACACCTGCTGGTCACCGGTCTGCACCGACGTCACCGACTTGGTCTCGCCGGTCAGCTCGTACAACCGCTCGGCCACGGCGGTGACCTCCGCACCCTGCGGGGTGCGGTACTTCCTGGTCACCGTCGTCAGCGTCCGCGGCTGACCACCGTCGGCCCGGCCGTAGCCGTAGGTGGTGACGGCGTCCCTGCCGGTGTCACCGGTCAGGTCCTTCTCCACCAGCCTGGTGCGGTTGCCGAGCAGGTCGTACTCGTACTCCTGCCAGTAGCCGGCACCGTCCGGCCCGGCCGTGACGTTCAGGGTCCCGTCCGCGCCGACCGGACCGTCACCACAGGACTCCTGGTCGGCCGACGTCCACGCCCGCCGTAGCTGGCCGAGCGCGTCGTAGGTGAAGCACTGCCGCTCGGCGATCCCCGCCGACCGCTCCCGGATCGCGGTGACATTCCCCGCCGCGTCGTACGAGTAGGAGCGGTGCGAAACCAGGTTGCCGCCGACGATCGAGGTGTCACCGGTCTGCTCCCGGTAGACCCGCTGGTCGGTGAGCGCCCCACTGGCGTCGTCGTACGACGCCATCGTCCACACCCGGTACGGCTGCGCACCCAACGTCGACCGCAGCACCTGCCCGTACGGCGAGTACACCGTCTCGGAGCCGTACCAGTCCCTGCCCGACACCGACAGCGGCAGGCCGTCCTTGGTGTAGCGGACCAGGATCTTCTCGGCCGGCAGGTTGCCGACCGCGGGCAGGGTCATCGACTCCGTCAGCCCGGTGTCGGTGTACGTGTACTCGTAGGTGTACGAGGCCCGCAGCCCCCACGCCCCGGCGACCGTCTCGGGCAGCGTCAACGTGGTCGACGTCGGCTGGTAGTCGCTGGTGTAACCACCGATCGTCTGCGTGTACGGCAGACCGTCGGTGTAGCGGGTCGCGGTGGCCGGCATGCCCTTGCCGCCCGGCGCGGTGTCGTAGGTGTACTCGGCCAGCAGGGTGCCGCTGCTGTCACCCAGCCGCTGCTGCGTCGGCCGGGACAGCTCGTCGTAGCCGTTCCAGACGGTGACGTTGCGGGCGTTGGTGGCGGTGAGCTGCCGGTCCCGGTGGTCGTAGGTGAACCGCGAGGTGCCGGTGTCCGGGTCGGTGGCCGTCACCAGCCGGCCGCGCTGGTCGTACGACCAGGTCCACGGGTGGGCCGGGTCGGCGGAGTGGGTGGCCTTCACGAGCTGGCCGCGCGCGTCGTACTCGTAGCGCATCGAGGTGTACTCGGTGCGGGCGGCGTTGGTGAAGGTGTCCACCCGAACGACCCGGCCCAGCGCGTCGGTGAACACCCGGTACGAGGCCGAACCGGACGGGTTGATCACGGTGGAGTAGTCGGCACCGTACTCGTACCGGGTGGCCCGTTCCGGCGCGTCGACGCCGTTGAGGACGGGCATCTCCTCGACCACGCGGCCGAGGCCGTCGTAGGTGTAGCGGGTGGCGTTGGGTACGGTCGTGTCCGCCGACGGGGTGAACAGCGTGCCGACGGGCGAGCCGTCCGCGAGGTAGGCGTTGTTGCTCTGCCACACCTCACCGGAGGTGTTGTAGAGCGTGTCGGTGATCAGCCGGCCGCCGCCGACCGCCTCCTCCTGGGTCTGCCGCGTCCGGCCCAGGCCGTCGTAGATCGTGACCGAGGTCTGGATGCGGTCGTCGTGCCCGCGGGTGAAGGTGGTGACGTACGGAGGCTTGCCGGCCGGGACCGCGTACTCGGCCCGGAAGTCCGGGACGGCCGCAGGAGACGGGGTGCGGCCCGGTCCCCATGCCTCGACCAGCCGGCCCAGCGGGTCGTACCTGGCCTCGCTGACGTGCCCGTTGGGGTCGGTGACCCTGACCGTGACGGCCCGGCCGGGGTCCAGCTCCTGGACCTGCCGGTGCCCGAGCGAGTTCTCCTCGGTCACGCTGAACGCCTGGCCGACCTCCGGGGTGTAGGTGATCCGGGAGGTCTTGCCGTCGGGGTCGGTGCGGGAGACGACGCGGCCGACGGCGTCGAAGGCGGTGGTGCCGTCGGACTGGAATCCGGAGCCGTCACCCTTCAGCGACCAGGTCTGGGTGGCGAGCCCACGGGCCGTGCTGCCGAGGCCGACGCCGTACGCCTGACCGTCGTAGGCGACCCGCTCGGCGGAGATCAGCGTCGTCAGGTCGTCGAAGGTGGCGTCGTCGCAGGTCGTCGGGCTGGTGCGGATCTGCTTGGTCAGGCCGATGAGGTTCTTGTCGAGCTGGTGGTGGTACTCGACGAACGTGCAGGTCTCGTCGCCGCTGCGGCCGGTGTCGCCGAGGGACTCGATGTGGGTCGGCAGGCCGTGCGTGGTCTCGTACGTCGTCCTCGTCTCGACGACCCGCTGGGTGCGGCTGTCGTCGCCGGTCCCGGAGGAGCGGGCGTAGGCGACCTGCCGCGTCTCGGTGACCCGCCAGGCGCGCAGCGGGCTGAGGCCGTCGTCGCGGGTCCGGCTGGCGAGCTGCCGGGCCTCGGGGTACGTGACGGCACGGGTCAGCCACTCGGTGTCGGCGTCGTCGGCGCTGGCGTACGTCAGCTCCTCGGCGATCCGGCCGGCGAACGGCTCCCGGTCCTTGGCGATCTCGGCACCGGTGATGTCCCGGACCGACACGTCGTCGCCCAGGCCCTGGAAGTAGCGGGTGACGGACTTGGTGCGCCGGGCGCCGATCTCGGGGTTGTCCGCACCGGTCAGCACCGTGACCTGGGCGAAGCCGGCGAACTGGGAGTACGTGCGGGTGGACTTCTTGGTGAACTCCTGCTCGGCCAGACGCCATCTCGGGTTGGCGTACTCGTACCGGGTGACGGTGGCGAAGGCACCGTCGACGTTGGGGAGTTCCTCGACGCTCTCGACGACGTACTTGTGGAACCAGTCGATTTCCTCGGCCGACGGGTCCGGGTGCCAGAAGGCCGGGTAGCAGAGTCGGTTGTTGGCCTTCAGCGCGTCCGTGTCGTTCTTGCCGGGAAGGCCGGTGCCGGTGGCGCAGTCACCCTCGGGCTGCTTGTAGGTGACGATCGTCTCGCCGCCGTACTCGTTGATGACCCGGGCGATGCGAAGGCGGGAGAAGCCGGGGCGGTCGTCCCGCATGACGCGGTTCGGCATGTCCTCGGCGTTGGCCTCGAACCGCACCGGGTTGAGGGTGATCCGGTCGTCGGTGGCGCCGCTGCGGCCGTACCCGGTCCGGGTGATCGACTCCAGCCAGAGCGCGGTGTTGGGACCGGTCCGCAGGATCGGGAACGACTGCTTGAGCTGGTACTCGTCCACGACCTGCAGGGCGGTGGTGTCGGGACGCCGCTGCGCGAACGTGGTGATCTTGTCCAGACGCTTGCGGGAGAAGAAGGTCGGCGCGGCGTTCCAGCACTTCGCGTTGGCGGCGCACCGCAGGTCGGCCGGGGTGTCGTACCAGATCCGGTACCTGCTCGGATCCTTGCTGGTGAAGTTCTCCTCGGTACAGGTGACGGAGCCCTCGGCGAAGCAGCGTTCCGCGACGGTGAAGGTGATCCGGGCCAGCGGTGGGGCCGAGAAGATGGTGTCCCGCCGCTGCCCGTAGTCGATCCGGGTCAGGTAGCCGGCCCGGTCGTACGGCACCGGATTCGTGAAGTTGAAGTTCCGGGCGTAGTAGTTGGTCTCCTTCTCCCACCACAGGGACATGGCGTTGCCGTGGACGTCCTCGACGTAGTCGAGGCCCCACCGCCAGGCCTGCATGCAGACCGAGCCGGCCCAGTTGCCCGCCTGGTAGCAGGGCTCGCCCGGGTGGTTGCCGTACACCGGCACGGTCAGCACGGAGTTGGTGACCGGGTCGTCCGCCGCGCTGCCGTTGTCGGACCAGCCGGGCAGGCGGTTGCGGCCGAAGTGGTAGCGGGTGCCGTCCCGGGTGGTGACGATCCAGTACTCGCCGTCCGCGTCACCGTTGGCCAGGCTGGTGTCCTTGCGCAGTTCGACCTTGGAGCCGTCGCCGTTGGCGGTGAACCAGGCGCCCTGGTCTCCGTCCCAGACCAGCTCGGTCGTCATCCCGCCGAGGGTCAGGGTGGCGTTGTTGGAGCCCCAGCACAGGTCGGCCGTCTTGTGGTTGGCGTTGTTCGCGCCGGGTTTGCTCGCGTCCTGCCGGCAGTTGGCGTAGCTGCGGGTGATCGCCCCGGCGTTGTACTCCCAGCCGTCGCCGATCCAGGAGGCCTGGTTGTTGGTGGCGGAGGTGCGGCCGTCCACCGACTGCGAGGAGTACGACAGGGCGACCTTGGGCATCAGGCCGCCGGCCGTCTCGGGCACCTGGATCTGGTACGAGTAGGTGAACGCGCCGGACGAGGAGCCCGCGGCCCACGAGCCCGAGGAGAGCAGCGGGGTGGCGGTGAAGTCGCCGCCCGCCGAGGCTCCGGTGTCCAGCACACCGACCACGCTCGCCGTCGGCGCGTCGGCAGCGTTCGTGCCGCGCCCGGCGGTCTTCGAGGCGGATCCGGCGGGAACGCCGAGCAGCGGGCCGACCGGCACCCGTCCGGTGACCACCCGCCGGGTCGGCTCGTCCCCGTCGGCCGTGCCGCGGGCCGCCGCCTCTGTGGCCGGCACCAGTCGCACCTCGCTCGGCACCGCCTGCGGGGTGGCCGTGCCGGGCGTGGTGGACGACGTGCCCGCACCGTCGTCGGTGGCACAGTCGCCGCCGTTCGGGTCGTCGTAGACGCAGTCGGGCAGCAGCATGACGCCGAACCGGTCGGCGGCCTGTGGGCCGTACAGGTCGGCGAACGGCGTGTAGTCGACGCTGATCGCGACCTCGGCGTCCGGGTCGGCGGTCTCCGGCGGCGTGATCTTCATGATCAGACCGGCCACGCCGGCTTCCTGGGACGCCTCGGGTGCGGCGAGGTCGACGGCCCAGATCCCGGCGAGGTCGGCCGGGTCGGCCCCCTCCGGTACGCCGAGCGCCACCGGGAGGTCGTCGACCGGCACGGTGGTGCCCGGCTGGACACCGGTCAGGTCCACGACGCCGCTGTCCTGCTGCCACGGGGTGACGGCCTGCGGCTCGTACGGGACCACCGGTACCGGGTCGGCGGTGGTCAGGTTCGTCTCGGCGCTCTCGTTCTGCCCGACCCGCGCGCTCTCCGGGATGTCCGGCAGGTCGACCCGGAGTTCCTCACGCCCCATCCCCGGGCCGGGCACCGCCCACGCGGCGGCGGGCAGGCTCGTCGCGACCAGGGTCGTGGACAGGCACAGCACCAGAGCGGTGCGTGCCCGACGCCACCGGATCCGGTCCGTTCTCGTCGGGGTCCGTCGGCCAGGCCACCGCCGGGACAGCAAACCGGTACCACGCATACGCGTCGACTCCCACCAGGCGCGAGGACAAAGCGAAGGCGCGGAAGCACCGCAAGGCGCGCACCAGAGCTGGCGCGCGCGTCAGCACTCTGCGTCAGGCGGGATCTCGTGATCAAGGTGACGAGATGTAACCGAGGCGAAACACAGGTGATCTATATCACCAGATATTTCGATTGGATGATCACAAGATGCGCGAACCATCCAAACAGGACGGAGATCATCATCGGCACACACATCAGTGCGGACAATCTTCGCACACCAGCAATCTCGGGCGTAGCGCTCCCAATCCACTGAGTGATGATCACGGATACATAACGTTCGCGGGATGGACGAGACGCCCCGGTGCTGTGCGATCGTTGGCCCGCGTGCCGTGCCCGGAAGGCCTGCCGGAGCACCGCCGCCCGCGTCTCACCTGTCTTCCTGGCCCAACGGGAGTAGACCTGTCGTGACCGCGCCTCGCCTGCTCAGCCGCTTCGCGCGCACACGCACGAGGCTGGCCCTCGGCCTCGGCGTCCTGTTGGCACTCGTGGCCGCCCCACTGCCGTGGTGGCTACGGGCCGACGAGCCCCGCAAGCTCGCGGCCCCGGTCGCACCGGCGCCGGCCGCACCGCGGGACGAGGCCGCCGCCCGGGCCGAGGCCATCCGGACGGGCCGGGAGGTGCTCGTGGAGACGGCGACGAGCGCCACCTCGCTCACCTGGGCGCTTCCGGACGGGCAGTGGCGCACCACGATCCATGCCATACCCCAGCGGACGAAGACCGCCACCGGGCAGTGGGTACCGATCGACATCACCCTGACCCGGGGCGAGAAGACCGCCGAGGGCCTCGACATCCGACCGGTCAACCCGCCCAGCCCTGTGCGCTTCTCCCGAGGCGGCACGGCCGACGACGCGACCGAGAGTCCCGTGGCCGAGGTGGACGTCGAGGGCCACACCATCACGTACACCTGGCCCGGTCCCCTGCCGGAGCCGGTGCTCGACGGCCCCCGAGCCCTCTACCCCGAGGTGCTTCCCGGGGTGGACCTGCTCGTGGTCGCCCGCGACGCCGGCGGCTTCGGCCAGTTGCTGATCGTCAAGAACCGGTCGGCAGCCACGATCGCGGCGGTCAGCCGCGTCAGCTACGGACTCCGCTCGAAGACGGCGGTCTTCCGGCACGACCCGGACACCGGCGGCGTCCGGGTCGTCGACCCGACCGACGGCCGCGAGATCGCCTCGATCCCCACCCCGTTCGCCTGGGACTCCGCCGGCCGTGACCCGGAAACACCGGACGCTGCCCCCCGCACCTCCGTGGCCACCCCCGCAGACGTGCTGCGGCTCTCCGGCCTCAGCGGCGTCGAACCGGGTGCCCGGCACGCCCCGATGCCCACCCGACTGGACGGCGACGGCACGGGGAACGCCCGCCTGCACCTGGACGCCGCCGCCACCGGGCTGCTCACCCGGGCGGACGTCCGGTTCCCCGTGTTCCTGGACCCGACCCTGACCAGCGGCACCCAGGCCTGGGCGACGGTCTACAAACAGCACCCCAACACCAACACCTACAACGGCACCAACTTCAACAACGGCACGACGGTCGCCCGGGTGGGCTACGAGAAGGACACACCGCTGCTGACCCGCTCCTTCTGGCGGATGGGATTCCGCACCGGCCTCACCGGGGCGGAGGTCAGCACGGCCACCTTCAAGGTGCTGAACAACCACTCCTACAGCTGCAACGCCCGGCAGATCCGGGTCTCACTGACCGGCGCCATCTCGTCGGGCACGACGTGGAAGAACCAGCCGACGTGGTCGACCGACCAGCAGACGTTGTCCTTCGCCCACGGCTACAACAACAACTGCAAACAGGACTACGTCAGTTTCAACGTCAAGAACGCGGTCGAGTCGGCCATCACCAACGGCTGGTCGAACATCACGCTCGGCATGCGCGCCGTCGACGAGTCCGACACCCACACCTGGCGCAAGTTCGAGGTGGCCAGGTCGGAGCTGAGCGTCACCTACAACCGGCCGCCGGCGGAACCGACCAACGGCACCTCCTCACCCGGCGGCCCCTGCGCGGTCGGCGGCAACGGGATCACGGTCGCCAAGACCAACATCACCCTGTCGGCGATCGGAAGCGACCCGGACGGCCTCAACGACCTCAACGGGCTGCGCTTCCGGTTCTGGAAGACCGGCACGACGGTTCCCCAGGGCACCCTGGTCACCCCGGATGCCAACGGACGGGCGTCTCTCGTCATCCCCTCCACCGTGCTTGAGGACACGGCCACCTACTCCTGGGACGTACGCGCCGAGGACAAGAGCAACAAGACGTCGACGTACTTCCCGCCCGGCGACGAGCCCTGCCGCCTCACCATCGACGCCTCGGCACCCCCGGCCCCCGACGTCACCAGTGAGGTGTTCCTGCCCGCCACCCCCGACGGCGCGACCTGGTCGACGGTCCGGTTCGGCGGCACCGGCCCCATCACCTTCACCGCCGCCGACGCGGTCCGGTTCAGCTACTCCTTCGAAGGCGTCGGCAGCACGGACGTACCGGCCACCAACGGCACCGCCACCGTGCCCGACCTCAGGCCGCGACACGCCGGCCCCACCACGTTGTACGTGTACGCCTACGACGCGGCCGGCAACCGCAGCGCCCGGACCGACTACCACTTCTACGTGCCGCCCCGGGACGTCGCCGACGGCCCCGGCGACACGGGCGGTGACGGAATCCCCGACCTGCTCGTCATCGATGCCGAGGGCAACCTGAGGACGTACGCCGGCGACGTGGACGGCGAGCTGCACTCCTGGCTCGCCGGCTCGTACACCAGCGACGGGACGCTCAACCCGCCCGGCCACTGGTACGACCCGGCGACCGGCACGGCCGCCCTCATCACCAAGTACGCCGACGCCTACCCGGGCGACGGTTTGACCGACCTCTTCGCCCGCACCCCGGACGGCGGCTTCTGGCTCTACCCCGGGGACGGGTACGGCACGTTCAACGTCGAGAAGCGGCTGCGGGTCATGCTGCCGCCCGATGCACCGGCCCCGTCGACCTGGACCCAGATCAAGGCGGTCGGTGACCTCACCGGCGACGGGCTCCCGGAGCTGGTCCTGCGGGCCGGCACCGCGTTCTGGGTGCTGACCGGCTACACGGGCGCGAGCTTCCAGGAGGCGATCCTGATGGAGGGCTCCTCGTGGGGTCGCCAGGAGATCGTCAACGTGGCGGACATCGACCTCGACGGCACACCCGACCTGCTCTGGCGCAACCTGGACACCGGCTTCATGTACGTCCGGCACGGAAAGCCGGGTCCGACGTCCGGCAGCGTGAACCTCGACTCGCTCAAGACCGCCGCCAACTCCCGTAACGGCGACGTCCAGTACGGGAACAACTGGACGGAGACGAACATCAGCGCGGTCGTCGGCATCCCCGACGTCAACGGGGACAGGGTGCCGGATCTCTGGGCACGGTCCGGAGGGAACGGGACGATCCTCCTCTACCACCCGTCGACCACCAACACCAATCCCCCGGTGAAGACCGTGATCGAGGAGGACTGGCGAGGCGTCAAGGCATTCGGCTGATCCTGGTCCGGCCGGTCCACGTCGCCGTCGCCGTCCGCCTCCGGGCCGTTGTCCGCCGTACGGGGCGCGGCCCGGGCCAGCCGGACCGCCGGGGGACCGGCCCGACCGCGAACCGCGACGCCGCGAGAGGCACCGTGACAGCGCCCCGGGGTTCCCGTCACGCCCGGATCCCGGTCTTCGCGGTGGCGCCTTCGTCGGCGGCGCGCCTCGCCAGGGCGCGGACCAGGTCGACCGCCAGATCCGGCACCGTCGGTGGGCGTCAGCCCTCCCGCCCGCCGCGGACGCTCCCGAGGGGCGGGTGGAGGACGAACGTCTCCAGCTCCTGCCCGCCGTACCAGCCTGTGCGCCGGCCGATCGCCGTCATGCCGAGCCGTCGCGCCACCCGCATCGACGCCTCGTTGCCGGGTGAGACGACAGCGTAGATCTCGCTGGCTCCAAGGGCGAAGCCGCGCTCGACCGCACCTCGGGCCGCCTCGGTGGCGTACCCCTGCCCCCAGGAGTCGGGGTGCAGGTGCCAGCCCACCTCGATGTCGTCGGTCAGCTTCGTCTCGTCGACCCCGGGCAGCGGCTTGAGCATCACCGTGCCGACCACCAGATCGTCGTCACGGCGCTGCACCGCCCAGATGCCGTAGCCGGCGGGAAAGGTGGCGTTGCGGGCGTGCCAACGGCGTACCGTGTCGGCGGCACCGGCCCGATCCCGCAGCGGAAAGAGCGGCGCGTTGAGGAACCGGACGACCTCGGTTCGCGAGTACATGTCGAAGACACGGTCGAGGTCGGCTGGCTCCTGGGTCCAGTCCCGAATCACCAGCCGGTCGGTCGAGTAGATCGTCGCCATGGCGCCGGATCGTAGTGGGTGGCACCCTGGCGCCCGGTCGGACGGGCGTGAACCACCCTGAGTCTGACGGCAACTCCCTGTTGTCAACGCCCGGCGTGGCGGGGAGTGTCACCGCGGTAGGCGTCAAGGAGGGGACTTGGCCTTGCGTCCAACGGTCATCTTACTGACTAGCGGCACGGGACCACCTGAGGGTGGTGCGGCGTCTTCGTGGTTCGGGAGCCTACAGCAGGGGCGAACACCTCGATCACCTCGACTGCGGATCCTGCCGTTTCGGGGTGGATCTCTCGGAAGAAGTGCTGAATGATCTTGATGCGGACGAGATGGCCGAACTGTCCGCATCACTTGGAGAATTCAGGGCGGTTCTCGTCGAGTATCAGA